>NZ_JBHZDH010000004.1:0-143982 GCF_042755925.1 Lysinibacillus sp. NPDC059133
TATATATTATTATACTAATCTGACTCTATGCTGTTTTGTAACAGTTATCATATATTTTTTTTTGTGGCTAAAAAAACACCCGATTCCGGACGCAATTATGCCGAGGCATAATTGATTGGCATGTCATAAACACAACAAATCCAGTTGTAGTTGTGCTAACATGACAATACTAGATGGAATGGAGAGAATATCCGATGAAAATAAATCAATTAATTGCTAACAATATAAACCGTTTAGATGTCGGCTTACCGGAAGATCAATCTATAGGAATTGCTGGATTGTCCGGATCTGGTAAAACAACCTTTTGTCAAACAATTGGTGAAGAATCCAAGAAGCGGCTCGTTTCTTTATTGCCAAAGGCTGAATATCAGTATTTATTCCCCAATATTATGGAAACGAATTTCAGTGCCATCAAGATGGAAGAAATGCCTTTAGTCCTTTTTCTCGGGAAATCATCCATTTCTACCAATCCACGTTCAACGGTTGGTACTCATACAGGTGTTTTTAAAGAGATTCGTGAAAAGCTGGCAGATAGGTTTGATCTTTCGCCAGAAGTTTTTTCCTTTAATAATGCATTAGGCTGGTGTCCTGCTTGTAAAGGGCGTGGTACGACTAAAAATGTCGAATGTAAAAAGTGTGAGGGTAAGCGCTATAATCCAGAAGTTGGGCAATATAAACTTGAATTATGGAATCAACCACATAGCATTTCCGATATTAACAATTTAAGTATGGAAGCGATTTACTCCCTTTCAAAGGAATTAAATATTAGCGAAGAAAGACAACGTATTCTTACAAATATTATCCAAATGAATATTGGTTACTTAACGTTAAATCGAATTATGGGGACTTTGTCTGGTGGGGAATTAACACGACTGTACTTGGCAGAATTTATGGCAGCTAGTGAAAATACGGTGATTATTATAGATGAAATTTCTGTTGGTCTTGATCACCAAACGCTGTTGAAAATTTTAGAGCAGATTAAACAATTGGGCTATAAAAACCAAATTTGGCTTATTGATCATTCTGATACGGTGCTAGATACAGCAGATGAGCAGCTGTTTTTTGGACCTGGCAGTGGGAAATACGGCGGTAAAATTGTCGAAGTATCACCACGTCCAGAACCAGTCTATTGGGAACGAAATCAGGCAATGCCTACAGACTATTATCAATTTCATGATCTTTACTGTCGTAATATTGAAATGGCTGACATTCAGATTCCTAAAAATAGACTCGTAACCGTTACAGGTGAGTCTGGTTGTGGGAAATCAACCCTTGTCAATGAGTGTATCTCTAAGGATTTTCAAAAACACTATCCAAAAGATAAACTAGTTATGGTAGGACAAGACCGCAACCAATCGATTACTAGCCGATCAACGGTTGCAACGTTTCTTGATATTAAAAAGAAAATGACGAAATACAGCGACGAAATCGACGATATTTTCCAACGTTCCATTGAAGACATTATTGAGGAGCTTCCAAATGAAGACATCGCTCATAAACGCTTAAGTTTACTAATCAAACTTGGGCTCGGTTATTTAACGTTGGAAAGAAAAACACAAACCTTATCGACAGGTGAATTTCAATGTGTTCATTTAGTTTCTGAGCTGTTTTCGAACTCTAGAAACCCTCATACACTGTTCATTTTTGATGAACCTTCAAAAGGTTTATCGCAAAATATTTTAAACCAATTCATAGATAGTGTCAGGGACATTCTGCAAGATGAATCCGTCTCTATTATGATGATTGAACATAATGCTTATATGATAAATAGCTCTGATTTTATCGTTGATTTTGGGAAAAGACAGCAGGAACCAGTTCGACACCTTGATATTGTCGGCCATGATGATTATTTTAGTCAGCTTAATAGTACAAATAATGATGTTTCATTGCATATATCTTCAACACTAGCTTCAAAAAATGGCATTCATTACTTAGAGGGAAATCATATTAGCTATTTTAAAAATGCCGAAAACATCTATAAAGGTGGTATTTTAAAAAGCTTATCATCCATGGCTCGTTTAATTTATGGTGAATACGAATCCGCAACAATTGCACCTGTTGTCGCTATTGATTTAGAAAGACATTTGTATAGTCAGTATAGTTTTTTATACGAAATTGGTGGCCTCATCAACCATATGGTGGCGGCACATCCGAAGAATAAAGATACAAGAAGCTTCGATTTCTTTAGTCAAGAAAATCATTGCCCAAGCTGTTCTGGCCGCCTGCAAATTGAAAAATTTGATTTTGATTTGGTCATTCAAGACAAAACAGTGCCATTCTGGGATGGCTTATTACATCCAGACGTGATGGAAGTCTTAAAATATTATCAATATCCTAAATTGCAATTCCTGTTTGATGAGATTAAAAATGAACTGGGTCAAGATATTAGTAAAAGCTACAAGGACATGACAGCAGAAGAAAGACATACATTCCTATATGGTTATTGGGAAAAAGCATTTTATGATAAAGCAAGTAAGTCCTCAAAAAAATGGGAAGGTTTTAATTTTATCCTTGGACGTTATATCGTTATTTCGAAATCAATTATTAAAGAGCAAATGAAAGAATCAAAAGAAATGATTGCCTGTCCAATATGTCATGGAGCGGTGCTAAACCATAAGAAAAAACTAACGTTTGGAGACACTGATATTCGCGAAATTATTCATCAACCGATCGATCAGGTCATAAAAACGGTAGGGAACTTACCAGAGCTTGAAAAATTAAAAGCTATTGTAGGCGGCGATATGACTCTTACGGAAGATGTCTCCTTACTTCCTAGAGAAACACAAGTGTCGTTGAAAATGCTGGAATTAGAACTCGCAAGCTTTGCTGGATATGAAATCGTCCTACAAAATGTTTTACCATTCTGGGACAAAATAAAAGATAATATCGAAGCCATAAGCAGCAAAAATCTAATTACAATCTGTGATTTCGCCCATATTGACGAAACGAGAGAAGCCATTATTGATCAGTATTTCACGAATGGAAAATACAAAAAATTAACGTACGTTTATGAAGCATTTGGCTACAAAAAAATTGTTACACAAATTAATAAAATAAAAGCAAGTCATAAATGTCCATTCTGTAATGGGAAGAAAGTCATTTCAGAAGATAATCTCCATGATGGCGTCTATAAATTATCAGTACCATGTGTAAGTTGCTATGAAAGTGGCATCAATGATGAAGGGCGTAAGGAAATGGTCGATGGCGTAGATGTGCAAACATGGCTAACTGGCAACGTAAGTGATGTTGTGGCTGAAAGCTTACGAACGGAGGCTGTTGCCGATATTCCCATCTTCAATCGAATTCGTGAGTTAAATAAACGAGAGATGATGGCGATATACCAATGTCTTGTGGCAAATAGTTATTAAAAGAAAGCTACCTCAAAAACTCATTTGCAAAAATCAATGCAAATGAGTTTTTATGTTATCCTGAGAAAGAGCTTGAAAAAAGTTAGTAGAATAAAAGGGGAAAGATAGGAATGACAGAATTAGTGGACTGGAAAAATAATGCTCAAGGGCATCCATTTATCGCTTCATTTAGCGGAGGAAAAGATAGTGTCTTAGCTTTATATAAAGCAATGCAGGTTGGAGAGGCGATAGGACTAATTGTCATGATGGAGGAAGAAGGGAATCGTTCCAGATCTCACGGAATGCCACCGGAACTCATACGTGCTCAAGCTAATTCTATAGGTTTACCAGTTTATACTGCAGCAGCAAGCTGGACAGATTATGAAAAAGTATTTATGAGCCTTTTAGAAAAAGCTAAAAAACAAGGTGCAGAAGTTTTAGTAACAGGTGACTTAGATATGCCTGAACATGGCTGCTGGCACGACAAGGTTACAAAGAATGCTCGTTTAAAACTAGGCATGCCTTTATGGGAAATGAATCATCGTAAAGTTGTCGATGAATTCATAAACCTAGGATTTGTTACAATCATTGTTACTGTTAATTTATCTTTAGGTATGCGGGAGGACGATTTAGGGCGAACGTTAACCCACGAATACGTGCAAGAGCTTGAAGCCCGAGGGATTGACCCATGCGGAGAAGGTGGAGAATTCCATACTACAGTATTAGATGGACCCATCTTTAAACAACCTATTCCAGTTCGTAAATGTGATGTTATTAGAAGCGGAGAATATGCTTTTTTGCCTTTGGAACTAGATCAAAAGGTAAATCTTTCAGATAGTTAATCGATTCAATTCAATCGCTAAAGTGCAGACGATGATGAGATGAGCATGCATGTTCCTTCCATGTTTTTAGTTTTTAAAGAAATCTTCATTGTTCTAAGTACTATCGACGAACATTTTAGTTGCCAGCCATCTCGTTTACCGACTGTATAAATGCATTGTCTTACTGTCTGGAATAACGCAGAATAAGAAAATGATGAAAAGGGTCATCGGAGGAAAGTGACCCTTAACAATGGGAGGTGTATAGGATTAGTTTGTATGATCCTATACGTTATGAGCATGAAAGGTGGTATTTGGTATTAATAAAAACCTATAAAGCTAGTGCCGACAATAATTAATAGAATGAATAGAACAACGATTAACGCAAATGCTGAACCAGAACCACTGCCGTAATATTCAGACATAGTAATTTCCCTCCTTTCAATATCTATAATATGAATTGTTATTAAAAGGATTTGCGATATTTATCTACTAAAAAAATAAAAATAAAATTAAATATCCGGAGATTTAATAAAAGGGGTAACTTTGAAAAAGTTGTGGTAGGCAGTTATTCATTGAATACAAAAAGGTGCGCCGAAAGTCGACTGGATTGGAACTATAGTGTTTGCATCAGCGCTTTTAATCTCTTTATATGAACAAGAGGTGGATTCGTTTTCTATTTTTTTTGTATAATGACATTATTCAATCTTATTTTAAAGGGGGATACTATGATGCAAGGTTTTCTGCAGCAGTCTCAGAAATAGCTGAAGTTGAGTATGTACGTACAGCCCTTACTTTTCAAATGTGTATTGGTTTCCTAGTTACTATAATTTCTATCAATCTCATCCCTATTATTCAGAGAATCATTAGTTGGGAATGGGTCTTTACCATATTAGCGATTGGATCGATTCTTGGAATACTATCTATGCTCAAATATAGAGGTACGAAGTAAATATCGAGAAAGTATTGGACTTTTGATTAAAACATGACTAGTATAATCCTTTAAATTTTTAAGAAAAAATTTCTACTATTCTGAACTATATGTTATAGTAGGAGCATAATTGAATATTGTGTAAGAGTTGGTGCCAAATGATAGTTTGGCTTAAAAGGGAAGTCGGTGTAAATCCGACGCTGTCCCGCAACTGTAATTCGGAGCAAATCACAAATGCCACTGGGAAACTGGGAAGGCAGTGAGACGTGTTGATGAAAAGCCAGGAGACCTGCCAATTTCTAGTACACACCAAATACCTACGTGGAAATAGGTGGTGAAATGTGACCATTCAGGCACTGTGCGACAACGAATGACCTATGCGGAAGTATACACTTCTTCGTATTGTTTTTTCATTGACAAATTTAACATGCAGCCATTTTCCTAGAAGGAGAATGGCTTTTTATTATTTCTGAAAGGGTGATTGAAATGACTTATACAAGTACACTAATTGGCTACCCATACATTGGGGAAGATCGTGAATGGAAAAAAGCATTAGAAGCATTTTGGCGACATGAACTTTCTGAAGTAGATTTTCAAGTAAAAATAAAGAATATCCGATTATCTAGGTTAGAAAAACAGCTTCAACTGGGCATAGATATGGTAACAGTTGGAGACTTCACTTATTACGATAGAATGTTAGATACAGCCGTGATGTTTGGTTTAGTACCTAAGCGTTTTAACTGGCAAGGTGGAAAGGTAGATTTACATACCTATTACAGCATAGCACGTGGGAACAAAACAGCAGTGGCCAGTGAAATGACAAAATGGTTTAATACAAACTATCATTATATTGTGCCAGAATTTGAAGAACAAACATTACAAATAACGGAAAACAAAGTTTTAGCAGATTTTTTAGAGGCTAAAGAAGCATACGGCATTATCGCAAAGCCGACATTAATTGGTCCTTATACATTTTGCAAACTAACGAAAGGTTATAACAAGGTAACACAAGTTGAATATTTACTGGCCATACTACCACTCTATGCCCAAGTGTTGAAAGAATTAGTGAATGCAGGTGCCAATTGGATTCAACTAGAAGAGCCATCCCTTGTAACTACATTAGATGAGACAGAAATAAAGCTTGTACAAGAAATATACGCACAACTAGCTGGAGCAGTGCCAGAGGCGAAAATAATGCTTCAAACATACTTTGAAGCATTAACCTCTTATGAAGCAATAATGGCACTCCCTGTTCAAGGTTTTGGTTTAGATTTCGTCCATGGCTATAAAGGGAATATGGGATCGCTTCGTCAATTTGGTTTTCCTAAAGATAAAGTATTAGCGATTGGTGTTGTTAATGGCCGTGATATTTGGCGTTCAAACCTAGCAGAGGTAAACTCTACGATTCAGGCAATTGAAACACTAAGTAATGCTGTAGCATTATGGATTCAACCATCTAGCAACCTACAACACGTACCAATAACGACCTCTCTTGAAAATAAGCTCGATCCTGTTCTAAAAAATGCACTTTCCTTCGCTGATGAAAAAATCGTAGAAATCGTTGAGGTAACTAAATTTAGACGAGACAAAGATGGTAGCACGATTCATAACTTATCAGAAAGTATGAAGGCGATTGAAGCCCTAAAAAATCATCCAATTCGTCAAAACCAGGTGATCCATCAGGCAGTTCAAACAGTGACAATTCAAGATTTTGAACGACATAGTGATTTTAGTCACCGCCAAAAGATTCAACAGCAAGCTTTAGGGTTACCGCTATTCCCAACGACAACAATAGGAAGTTTCCCTCAATCTGATGAGGTCAAAAGGAATCGAAATGCATGGAGAAAAAAACAATTATCGAACGAAGCATACGAAGCATTTATTGAACTGGAAACAAAACGCTGGATTGACATTCAAGAAGAACTAGATATTGATGTACTTGTCCATGGTGAATTTGAACGCACTGACATGGTAGAATATTTCGGTGAAAAACTTACCGGTTTTGCATTTACGGAAAAAGCGTGGGTTGTATCCTATGGTTCACGTTGCGTGAAGCCTCCTATTATTTATGGAGATGTCGCTTGGGCAGCACCAATAACAGTGAAAGAGTCGGCTTATGCTCAAAGTTTAACAAAGCGTTTTGTGAAGGGAATGCTGACAGGCCCTGTGACCATTTTAAATTGGTCATTTGTGCGAGACGATCTTTCACGAAAAGATGTTGCTTATCAAATTGCACTAGCACTTCGCAAAGAGGTTGAAGCACTGGAAAACGCAGGTATTTCCATTGTTCAAGTGGATGAGCCAGCCCTGCGAGAAGGTTTACCGCTCCGAAAAGAAGACTGGGGGGCATACTTAGATTGGGCAGTAAATGCCTTTAAACTTGCCACATCTAGTGTGAAAAATGAAACACAAATCCATACACATATGTGTTACTGTGAATTTAACGATTTCATAGAACCAATTAGTGCACTAGATGCGGACGTTATTTCAATTGAAACATCTCGAAGCCATGGTGAGCTTATCTCTTCACTTCAAGTAAACCCTTATAAAAAAGGAATTGGATTAGGCGTATATGACATTCATAGTCCTCGTGTACCGGGTGAGGAAGAAATACTCGGTATTATGAGAGATAGTTTACAAGTTCTTGAAAGCAATCAATTTTGGGTAAATCCTGACTGCGGCTTAAAAACGAGAAAAGAAACTGAAACAATTGCCGCTTTGGCAAACATGGTGGAAGCAACTAAATCTTTGCGCAAGGAAGTTAAGCAATCAATAACAAGATAACGATAAATTATTTTGTACATTTACTACATCTTCTCTCCTGTAGATTTAAAATAAAGATTGATCATTTGTAATAAAGTCCGATAATTTGTAAAAAGGTTTTATACAATTGCATTGACAAGATGAATTATGACAATTCAACAAACGGGCCATTTTGCGGAACAAGGATTAGAAATCACAGGGGAAAAAGAGTTAGCATTGGTGAATATTTTGTGTACCCTATTTCGGGAATTATGGAAATGATATTTGGAATGTTTTAGGTCATGTGTGAAAGTGGCTTGTCTTAGGAGAGGAGATAAAAAAATGATTGAATTACGAAAAATAACCGGGGATAACATAGATGAAGTAATAGCACTTGAAGTTGGAGAAAACCAGAAAGACTTTATAGAAACTACTAATCTCAGAAGCTTTGCAGACGCTCATATGTTGAACGCAGATGGGATACCAGCGACTCCCATTGCCGTTTATGCCGATGGAGTTGCGGTTGGATTTTTGATGTATATTTATGATACGTTGGATCATGAATCATTTGAAAACGAAATTTTTTACGGGAAGAAGAGCTATTTTATATGGCATATTATGATTGAAAAGAGTTACCAGGGGAAAGGATATGGCAAACTTGCCTTTGAAAAAATGTTGATGGATATTGAAAATATGCCATATGGGGAAGCAGAATATGTAGCCCTCTTTTATAGAACAAGTAATGTCAAAGCTAAAACATTATACGCTTCATTTGGTTTTGTAGATACAGGCATCATTCAGGATAATTCGATGTTGGCGATTAAAAATCTAGATGAGAAAATAACAGAATCCATAGTAGAATAGGATCTCTCTAAAAGAAATGTAAGCTTTCAACGTCTCGACCCATAATAAACACAAATATCCAGAAGAAAAAAACGATTTTGTTAACTCTGTCTTAGCAAAAATATAATATTTATACCGCAATCGGGCGCGATTGTTTTAGAATTACTAGGTAGAAAATGATCAAACTTTATTATAAAAATCGCATAGTATTTCACAAAGAATTAACCCGTTTTGATCAATCATTTTTCAAAGCGAGTTCTTATCATTTAACTTTAAATATGGATTTTGGGGATATTTTAGATCAAACTTTATTCCAAACCAACATCTCAGAAAAATAAAAAAGAAAATCAATTATGCCTCGGATCGGCTTTGCGCTTGCATAAAGCCGATTCTTTGGCATCCACTGAAAGAAGTTAAACGAATGGCCAGGGCTATAGCTCCCTGGCCTTTTTATATTTATCATTATTTTACGTAACATTATTATATTCCAAAAATAAAACTGGCTTGATCAATTGAGCATGTTAATCTTAGTCTATTTTCATAGCATTCTTTTCAAGTTTGAGTGAAAGGTCTTTCACTCAATTAAAAGGAAAATGGGGGTAGTTCCAAGCTGTCCCGTAGCCGTTGCGAGGAGTTTTGTTTCAAATACCATACTTGGGAAGGAGAGGGATGAATATTTATTATAAGTTTTCTTTCTTTATTCTTTTAGAATAAGGTTTTCTTATGCTTTCTTTCAATCTGTCTGTAGATTTTTTATTTTGTATCACGAATGACAGATAATGAGATTAACAAACTATTTTATTCCTTTCTTCATGCTTATTTTGACTTTCCGTTTATTTACAGGTTATACAAGCGCTGATTATGTAAAGGGAGTTACCAAATCAAATGATAACACAAGAAATGGTCTATGAATCACCTAAATCATAGGTAACAAGAATAATAGTTGGCTCTTTCATACTTGTTTTCGATTGACCGTTTCCAACGCAGTTGTTGGCTCATATAAATGTTATAGATTTTCTGCACAACATATATCCTATTCCTATTAAAGTTTTTCATAAAAAGAGTTCGCCCCTACTAAATAAAACCTTTTCTCTTCATGTGAATAATTACCTTTTCCGTTTTACAATCTTTTTTTATGCGAAATAGTGCTAAAAACTGTAGAATAGTTCATTAAAAACGAAAAATAGTTTCTTGTAATTTGTCTTTTCTGAATTTCACCTATATTGATTGTTTTTGAATCACTATGATAAGGTTAATAGACAAATTGAATACGCTAAATTTTGGCGGTTCAAATGGATTTGGTTCCATTTGATTAAAAGGGAAGTTGGTGAGAGTCCAACACTGTCCCGCAACTGTATTTAGGAGTTCAATAACAAGGCCACTGTTTTGGTTGTCAAAATGGGAAGGTGTTATTGTAGCGTTGATCATAAGTCAGGAGACCTGCCACTAATGTAAGCATCAATTGACCTACGAGGATAGGGAGGTGTTAGCTACTGCATGATCTTTGTGAATTCATGTAATTCACTGTTTCTTTGCTCTGTCATGCTTTTGTAGATTAACAACTTCTAAAGGGGTAGAAGTTGTTTTTTTGTTGTTCTTTCGTGTTTGAATGGTAACGCTTACAAGAATAATTAAACAAAGGGGTTGTAATGAATGGAGTTAAATTATTCACCAGGTCTTGACGGAATCATTGCTGCTGAAACAAAGCTATCTTTTTTAGACACTGTAGGAAGTCAAATTGTTATTCGAGGGTATGATTTGATTGAATTATCACAGAGATATTCGTATTTAGACATTGTCTACTTATTGTTACAAGGGGAAATACCAATTACCGAGCAACGAAATGACTTACAGGACAAGTTGAAATCTAATTATCAGGTTCCACTTGAAATTTTTCAAATTTTCAAGTTATTACCCAATGGGACACATGCTATGGATGGACTTAGAACAGGGATTTCTGTTTTAGCAGGCTATGATCAGCATATTAATGATCGTTCTACTGAAATGAATTTGGCGAGAGCATATAGACTTTTAGGTGGTATGCCAAATATTGTAGCGAATAGTTATCGTGTATTAAATGGTCAAGATGCTGTGGAGCCTGATAACAAGCTTTCCTATAGTGCCAATTTTTATTACATGATTACTGGAAGAAAACCAACTGCGTTAGAAGAAGAAATTTTTGATCAATCACTTGTTTTATATAGTGAACATGAGATGCCAAATTCAACTTTTACGGCTCGTGTTATTGCCTCTACACAATCTGATTTGTATGGTGCTTTAACTGGGGCTGTCGCATCATTGAAAGGTAATTTACATGGTGGTGCAAACGAGGCAGTGATGTATATGCTTCTTGAAGCCAAAACAGTAGAAGGCTTTGAAACATTGCTGAAAAATAAACTACAAAATAAAGAAAAGATTATGGGCTTTGGCCATCGTGTATATATGAAAAAGATGGACCCAAGAGCGCAAATTATGAAAGAGGCTTTATACAAATTATGTTTGGAGCAAGGAGATGATCGCTTATATCACATGTGTGAAGCTGGTGAAAAAGTGGTGGTACAGGAAAAAGGATTGTATCCAAATTTAGATTATTATGCGGCACCAGTGTACTACAAGCTTGGTTTGCCGATTGAAATATATACACCAATCTTCTTTGGCTCACGAACGATCGGCTTATGTGCTCATGTAATTGAGCAGCATGACAATAATAGATTATTTAGACCTCGTGTCAATTATATTGGCGAGCGTCATAACCTTGAAGAATTATCGGTATAATCAAATTTTAACAACTCGCCATAGAGCTGATGGGCATTCTGACCAATGTCCATCAGCGTACTAGTATAGCAAATTCATGCATTGAAAGGAAGATATAGATGATTAAAACAAATGAACTATCTAAAACAGATCAATTACTAACTGATATTGCCGAATACGTATTAAATACAACGATTACAAGTGAAGAAGCATACGAAACGGCACGCTATGTTTTATTAGATACTTTAGGCTGTGGCATTTTGGCTTTACAGTATCCAGAATGTACGAAACTTCTTGGACCAGTTGTACCGGGTACGGTTGTTCCAAATGGTACACGTGTTCCAGGAACTTCCTATGTCCTCGATCCAGTGAAAGGCGCTTTCAATATTGGTTGTATGATTCGCTGGTTAGATTACAATGACACATGGCTTGCGGCTGAATGGGGACACCCTTCTGATAATCTAGGTGGCATATTAGCAGTAGCGGATTACTTGAGTCGTGTACGTATTGCTGAAGGTAAAGAGCCTCTTAAAATAAAAGAGGTTTTAGAAATGATGATTAAAGCCCATGAAATTCAAGGTGTACTAGCACTAGAAAATAGTCTGAATCGGGTTGGTTTAGATCACGTATTATATGTCAAAATTGCGACAACAGCGGTTGTGACAAAGGCATTAGGTGGAACGCGTCAAGAAATTATCAATGCATTATCAAATGCTTGGATTGATAATTCAAGTTTACGAACATACCGCCATGCCCCGAATACAGGATCAAGAAAATCATGGGCAGCAGGAGATGCGACAAGTAGGGCCGTGCAATTAGCCATGATGGCTGTAAAAGGTGAAATGGGTTATGCAACTGCCTTATCAGCACCAGGCTGGGGCTTCCAAGACGTGCTCTTTAATAAAAAAGAATTAAAGCTGGCAAGGCCGCTTGCTTCTTATGTTATGGAGAATGTTCTTTTCAAAGTTTCTTTCCCAGCTGAATTTCATGCGCAAACTGCTGCAGAATGCGCAGTGCATTTACATCATGAAGTGAAAAATCGTTTAGATGATATTGAAAAAGTTGTCATTACGACACATGAATCAGCTATTCGCATCATCGATAAAGAGGGCCCACTGAATAATCCAGCTGACCGTGATCATTGTATTCAATACATTACAGCAATTGGGCTGATCTATGGTGATATTATTGCAGACCATTATGAAGATGACGTGGCAGCAGATCCACGCATAGATGACCTAAGAAATAAAATGGTTGTTGTTGAAGAATCACAATATACAATCGATTACTTAGATCCAGAGAAGCGCTCTATCGCCAACGCTGTTCAAGTTTATTATAAAGATGGGACATCATCAGAATTAGTAGAGTGTGAATATCCATTAGGACATCGTTTCCGTCGTGATGAAGCATTCCCTAAAATCATTGATAAATTCCAACAAAATATGAGTACACATTTTTCACAAAAACAATTAAATAAAATAAATCAAATCTGTTCTAATAAAGAGCTTATTGAAAATAGCTATGTTCATGAATTTGTAGATTTATTCGTTTAATAATAGATGGGAGGTTTTATAGATGGCATGGATTGTCAATGAAGCTATTTCACAAGAAAAATTAGCTGAACAATTTAGAGCTTTTATTGTTCGTAAAGATATTTTACAAATACCAGGTGCACACGATGCAATGGCTGGCATAATGGCCAAAAAAGTAGGCTTTGAGGCACTATATTTATCCGGAGCTGCCTACACAGCGAGTAGAGGCTTACCTGATTTAGGTATGATTTATTCGAATGAAGTAGCAAATCGTGCTAAAGACATTATTCGAGCTACAAATTTGCCTATGCTAGTAGATATTGATACTGGTTTTGGTGGTGTATTAAATGTTGCACGTACAGCTCGCGAAATGGTAGAGGCAGGGGTTGCTGCCGTGCAGTTAGAAGATCAAAATTTACCGAAAAAATGTGGACATTTGAATGGAAAAACACTTATTTTTCTTGATGAGATGGTTCAAAAAATAAAAATGATTAAACAAATTGCACCCTCATTAGTAATTATAGCTCGTACAGATGCAAGATCTGTAGAAAGTTTAGAACAGGGGATTACACGAGCAAAAGCCTATGTAAACGCTGGGGCGGATGCTATTTTTCCAGAAGCCCTACAAAATGAAAAAGAGTTTAAACAATTTGCAAGTGATGTAGAAGCTCCGTTATTAGCAAATATGACCGAATTTGGTCAAACGCCTTATTATACAGCGAAAGAGTTTGAAAAAATGGGCTATGCTATGGTCATTTATCCTGTTACATCAATGAGAGTAGCAGCAAAAGCATATGAACGTGTATTTGATTTGATAAAAAATACAGGAACCCAAAAAGATGCTATTGAGGATATGCAATCTAGAAAAGAATTATATGAAGCTATTTCTTATTATAGATTCGAAGATTTAGATACTGAGCTAGCTAAAACCATCTTACCTAAAGAGGAAATAAAGGGATAACCCGCATTTAAACGCAGCAACTACCTATTATATTTATTTAACGAATAGGAGGATAATATGGGTTATGTAGCCGTAATAACACCACCAGAAGGAAATGTTCTATTACTCCTTGTAGAAACAAAGGATCCTACAACAGCGGATTTTTCACGCGATGGTTGCCCGTATCAATCGATTACTTTGAATTGTCCGGACCTTGAATACACACATGAATAATGGTGTCGAAGTTACTGAAATTGTTATGCGTGGAGAAAATGCTAAATACTTTGTTTTGACCGACCCATCTGGATTGAGGCTGCTTGGTCTGTATGGGATTAGGTGATTACAAATAGGCGCTTTTAGTACAAGAAGAAATATTCATTAATCAAACAGAAAACTGTTATTTTGAACAATCTATTTTCGAAAATAAATATGCTTTCTATTTTGTTGTTTGATACCGAACTAACGGAGCGGGTTGTTACAGATTATCTAGAGTTCTTCCAGGAGATTTATTGCGCTATGAGTTTTAGTTAGATCAAAAATCATCATTCAAGTGAGTGGAATCAAAACAAACAGAATAGTTTTAAAGTCAGTACAAATTAGTACTGGCTTTTTTATACGTATAGTGATTGGAAGTAGGGAGTGTGAAATGATATTGCCTAGAAGCAAAAAAGGCATCTCATCCATAGATGAAATACCTTTTCTTGAAGTTATTGAGCTACTCGTTGGATAAAGGCCTCTAATTGTACTAGTGTGACATTGTCGCTCACCCCGAAAGTATTGTCACCTTTACCAACCGTAATTTTATTGGAAGCGAGAATGGATACATAATTGTAAGCCCAATGTGTACTTAGAACATCAGCAAATTGTACAGTTGTTCCTTGTTGTTTTAAATGGAATGCTTCCACTAAAACTTTCGATAATTGACCACGTGTCATGGGAGAACCTGGATTGAATTTTCCGTTTTCATCACCCGTAAAAACGCCGATTTTTTTTAGTGCTTCCGCAGCACCCGCATATTTAGACGTTGGTGTTACATCAGGAAAACTTGAATTGGTGTTACTAGTATCTAAATTTAACTGCTTGGCCAGTTTAAGAGCTACCTCTCCACGCGATGCATAAACGCTAAAGTCGATTTCAGCATCTTTTACTTCTCCTTCAGTGAAGTTTGCAATGCGTTTTGCCCCTACGTAACGAGATCCCCAGTAATAAGGATCATCGAGTTTGTCGATTTTAACACCAGAACTTGTAGTAGCTGAAATAAAATTGCTGTCACCTATGTATATGCCAACATGGGAAACACCGCTTCCCGAAGTATTGAAAAATACAAGATCCCCAGTCTTCAACTGAGCTTTCGTTATCGAAGTACCTTGCTGATATTGAGCTGTAGATGTACGTTGTAGTGAAATCCCTAACTTAGAAAATACGATTTGTGTATATGCTGAGCAATCTATACCTGTCTTAATATCTGTCCCTCCATATTGATAAGGAACACCTATATATGCTTTTGCTGTATTTGTTATATCTGCTATTGTTGCCGCTTTCGCTTCATGAACACCCATGCCTGTGAAGAACATAAACGATGCGAAAATGGGTAGTAACCATTTTTTCTTCATTAAACTTACTCCTTTCAAAAGCTTTCGCCTTTTAATAAAGTAAGAATAGCATGAAACAGGCATGAGTTATTTTTCAATCATATTACCGACATATTACCGATTACCGTTAAACAGCAAAATTGAAACCTTAATTTTACCTGTGTAAAATTGCTGCAATAATCGTGGGCAATTTTACTAAAAAAAGTTTAAATAATTGGATAGAGAGGGTTTAAAGGGTTAATTTAGAGGTTTCATCCAATTGAAAAACCGTTATTTAAGTGATTCCTTGTTTTCCATATCCAATCCTACCTATCTCTTTATGCCATTCATAAAGCTGTTGGCCAAATTTTTCACGTGATGGTCATCTGTTTCAAACGTTCACTTTGAATTGTCCAGACCTTGAATATACACATAAATCATTAAAAAATAATGGTGTAGAAGTGATTGAAGTTTCACTTTTTCTCACGGTTTTCCTTACGGAGAAGGTTAAAGTGAGTATAGATCGAAGGAGTGATCATAGAAAAAATCTATGGTTATTATAGAAATTATAGAATTGATATATAGTAATTCGATTCTTATAATTCTTTATAAGCAATAGTTATTTTAATAAAGGGAGGTAATACTGATGACAAATATTGCTGGTATTAAGATACCTGATAGCCGTTTGGCATTAGAAGCTCAGGATATTTTAAAAGAGCATGGTTCTGAATTGCTTTGGAATCATTCAAATCGTGTTTATTTGTTTGGGGCTCTACAAGGTAAAAAAGCTCAGCGAAAATATGATGAAGAGCTCCTATATGTAAGTGCTTTGTTTCATGATTTAGGTTTAACAAAACAATTTAGCAGCATAGATAAACGCTTTGAGGTGGATGGTGCAAATGCAGCACGTCATTTTTTAGCACACCATCATATTGATGATGCCTCAATACAACTCGTATGGGATGCAATCGCACTACATACTACAATCGGCGTAGCAGAGCATAAAGAAAATGAAGTCGCATTGCTATATGCCGGCGTAGGTCTTGATGTAATGGGAGACGGTTATCATGATTTGACGAATGAAGAGCGAAATGAAATTATAAATGCATTCCCACGTAATCAATTTAAACAAAAAATTTTGCCAGCATTTTTTGAGGGATTCAAGCATAAACCCGAAACGACATTTGGCAATATAAAATCTGATGTTTGTGCATTGTTCATTCCAAATTATAAATCTAAAAACTTTTGTGATTGCGTCTTGCACTCACCTTGGTCTGAATAAAAATTAATTATAGGTAAGGGGATTCATATAATATGTTAAAACTAGCACATAAGAAAATTCGTCATGTTACATTACAAGATAAAATTGTATCTGCTCAAGAAGCAGCCTCTTGGATCAAAGATGGCATGTTATTAGGAATGAGTGGCTTTACAAGGGCTGGCGATGCAAAAATAGTACCACTAGCGCTTGTAGAAAAAGCAAAAGGGGAAAAATTCCAAGTTGATGTTTACACAGGAGCCTCACTTGGTCCAGAGGTAGATCAACAGATGGCTGAAGCTGGTATTATTCGGAAGCGAGCACCCTATCAAGGCGATCCAGCAATTCGTCGAATGATAAATAATGGAGAAGTACTGTACACGGATGCGCATGTTTCACATAATGCAGAATTAATTCGACAAGGAATTGTAGGGCCTATTGACTTTACCATAATTGAAGCTACTGCAATTACCGAAGGTGGTTTGTTGATACCTACAACCTCTGTAGGAAACTCTCCAATTATTATGCAAATGGCAAATGAAATTATTATTGAACTAAATGTTTCGCATCCTGACTCTCTAGAGGGGATCCATGATATTTATATTCCAGATGTACAAGGGAAGAGAAGTCCTATTCCTTTAAATAGTGCAGGGGAGCGAATTGGAACAGTTGGTATCCCATTAGATACTAGTAAGGTACGTGGCATAGTGCTATCTGAAAAAACAGATGCTCCATCAACAATTGTACAGCCAGATGAGGAAACCGCTAAAATGGCAGAGCATTTACTCAATTTTTTACGTGATGAAGTTAAAGCTGGTCGTTTAACAAAAACATTAGCACCTATTCAATCAGGCGTAGGATCCGTAGCTAATGCGGTTTTAAATGGTTTTTTAGAATCAGAGTTTGAGGATTTAGAAATTTATTCAGAGGTGTTACAGGACGCCGTATTTGAATTAATAGATGCAGGTAAAGTTAAATCCGCTTCCGGTACGTCCATTACATTATCACAGGAACGTGGTGAGCAGGTTTATAGTCAGCTTGAAAATTATAGAGATTGTTTAATTTTACGACCTCAAGAAATATCCAATCATCCTGAAATTATTCGACGTTTAGGATTAATTTCCGTTAATACAGCACTCGAGGTTGATATTTATGGAAATGTAAATTCAACACATGTTTCAGGTTCTAAAATGATGAATGGCATTGGAGGTTCAGGTGATTTCGCCCGTAATGCGCGTTTAGGAATATTCGTCACAAAATCCTATGCGAAGGGTGGTAATATCTCAAGTATCGTCCCTATGGTATCTCATGTGGACCATACAGAGCATGATGTGGACGTCATTGTTACAGAGTTTGGGGTAGCCGATTTACGTGGTTTAGCACCAAAAGAACGGGTGCCTCTATTAATTAATAATTGTGCACATCCTGATTACCGTCAGCAATTGTGGGCATATTATAATGCTGCGGTAGAGAAAACTGGTAATCATCACACACCTCATTTATTAGAAGAGGCGCTGTCTTGGCATGTTCATCTAGAGAAAGCTAAGACAATGAAAAAATAAGGCGATGTTGACTAGGCATCGTGTTTAGTCATTAGAAAATAGAATCCACTAATTACAGCAATAGTATTTCTGTGATTAGTGGATTTCTTATTGTTATTGAGATTTTATTAATGATTGAATCAATTGTCGACTCTTTTCTGAAATTGAAAAACCAACTTTTTCAAGTCCCTCAACCATTAAACGAATAAAAGCTTTCGCCGCAAAATTAATGAATTTATCTTTTCTATATAGAAGTACAATTTCTCGCGTTAATGGTGGATTATAGATCGTTTGCTCGCAAATAGTATTCGTTCTATATAGGTGGCATAGAGTTTTCGAGATAATTGTTGCCCCGACATTTTGTTCAACTAGATTAAAAATGGCTTGAACACTAGCTGTCTCTATTTTAGGTTTCACATGAAGCTTTTCTTTGCGAGCTGCACTATCAATTACTTTCCTACATTGATGGATCGTTGGGAATAATATAAGTGGAAGCTCTAAAACATCTTGAAATGCTATTTTTTCAGATGCTAATAGGGGATGCTCGCTATGCGCAACGAATAGCAATTCTTCAGTAAACAATGGAATTAGTTGAAGCTGCTCATGCTCATAATCAAAGTACTCTTGTTTATAGGAAATCGCAAAATCTATTTTATTGTCTTTGAACTGTTTTAATAAATCATCCGAGCTATTTATGCAGATTTGTAAATCTGGGTATTCAAGATGATAATCTAACAAATAGTCCGACACTAAATTAGTTAATTCACCAGGTAAAGTACCGATCACTAATTTCCCTGCTTTTAATTCTTTCAGTTCAATTATTTGATTGCTTGTATTATCTATTGCTCGAAATATATGGGTACATTGTTCATGCAATATTTTACCTGCATCTGTAATCGCTATTTTTTTCCCTAGACGATCGAATAGTGGAATGCCCAGTTCATTTTCCAATACTTTAATTTGATGGCTAAGCGTTGGTTGAGTAATATTCAATTTTTCGGCAGCCTTTGTAAAATGAAGTTCATTGCACAGTACTAAAAAGTATTCAAGCTGTCGTATCTCCATATACGTACCTTCTTTATTAAAAATATTTCTTATATTATAACATTATTCTTATAGAGACCCGTATATTTCATCAGAGAATTATTATCAAATTTAGTAATGTGCAAAGAAAAAAGGAAATATGAAAGGAGTCATGTACAATACTGAACTCAATTTGAATAAATTGCTTAGTGAAATAACCATTTCTATTTTTTGATCTCGTTATTTTACAATTTTCTCGGTATTATAAGTGAGAAATCAGGCTTTTCCTTGAAAATGCCAGTCAGTGTTCGGTCGATTCTATTATAAATTATAGTCGAACATTAACCTCAGTACCGTCCTTAGCTTTGACATCTACTAGCGCGATTCCTTTATAATTTTTCAGTTCCTTGGCGATAGGCTTTAGCGTTTTTTGTCTATTAGCGGAAAGGTAAAGTCCAGTTTTTTTCTTTCGTGCTCTATTGTCCATTTGTTTGCATTTATCTGAAAAAAACTTGAAGACAAAGTAGATTTCTTTAAGCTTGTAGGGGAGAATTATTTGAATACATATTTAAACATTAAAATCGACAACTGAAATATGCTAAATTCACGAACCATTGGTTATTTAACAAGCAATCGTGTAACTAAATTACTATACTCGAACGAAATATTTTCGTGGTATAATATCCCTAAAAAGGAGTGGTTTTTTTGGGAAATCGAAATTATTTTAAAGTCATGAAATTTCTAGTTTGTTTATCCGTTAGTTTATGTATCATGAATTATCCAATTATTTCCTCCGCCGAAACACTTGATACCCATTTAACTAGTGAAAAAAGCAATTCTACTGACATTGATACGGGAATAGCAGACTTGAACTACAATAGCAACGAAGTTTTAGCGGTGAAAGGAGATAGGATTGATCGTTTTGTTCCAAGAGAAGGTATTAACTCAAAAGATAAATTTATAGTAGTTGAACGGAACAAAAAATCACTTACAACTTCACCAGTGGATATTTCAATTATCGATTCAATGGCGAATCGTACCTATCCAGGAGCTTTACAACTTGCAAATCAAGCTTTTGTAGACAATCAACCTAGTTTATTGGTGGCCAAAAGAAAACCACTAAATCTAAGCATAGATTTACCTGGCATGAAAAGAGAAAATACAACGACCGTGGATAATCCTACATATGGTAATGTATCTGGTGCAGTAGATGAGCTAGTATCTACATGGAATGAAAAATATTCAACAACTCATACTTTACCTGCAAGACTACAATATTCAGAATCTATGGTTTATAGCAAATCTCAAATAGCAAGCACGCTAAATGTGAATGCCAAAGTTCTGGACAATTCACTGGGAATTGACTTTAATGCAATTGCAAATGGCGAGAAAAAAGTGATGGTTGCGGCGTATAAACAAATATTTTATACCGTAAGTGCAGAACTACCTAACAATCCATCAGACCTTTTTGATGATAGTGTTTCGTTTGAAGAGTTAACTCGTAAAGGGGTAAGTAATGAGGCTCCTCCCGTTATGGTGTCAAATGTAGCTTATGGTAGAACAATTTATGTGAAATTAGAAACAAGTTCTAAGAGCAAGGATGTACAAGCTGCATTTAAAGCCTTACTGAACAATGTTAATACGAATGTAGAAACTAGTGGACAGTATAAAGATATTTTTGAAGAAAGTTCCTTTACTGCTGTAGTATTAGGCGGAGATTCCCAACAGCATAATCAGGTTGTCTCAAAAGATTTTAATGATATTAGAAAAATAATTAAAGATAATGCAGAATTTAGTCTTAAAAATCCAGCATACCCAATTTCATATACAAGTGTTTTCTTAAAGGATAATTCAATTGCTGCGGTTCATAACAATACAGATTATATCGAGACGACATCTACAGAATACTCTAAAGGCAGCATCATCCTTGATCATTACGGGGCATATGTTGCTCAATTTGAAGTAGCCTGGGATGAATTTTCATATGATGAAAATGGAGAAGAAGTGCTATCTCATAAAACTTGGAATGGAAACTGGAAAGACAAAACAGCTCATTTCTCTACAGTCATACCACTTCCGCCTAATTCAAAAAATATTAGAATTTATGCAAGAGAATGTACAGGTCTTGCCTGGGATTGGTGGCGAACAATTATTGATGAATACAATGTTCCTTTATCTAAAGAAATAAAAGTTTCAATTGGAGGAACTACATTATATCCAACAGGTACTATTAATTAGGTATTTCTCAAGAGGGTTTGAAGCGGATTAATTAAAATAAAGATCAAAACACGATCACCCATCCTGGAAAAAGAAACGGCTGAGACTCTTGTTACACAAGAACCTCAGCCGTTTCTATTTTCTCAAACATCTAGCCTGATAAATGAACAAAAGAACACCACCAAGTCATGCCACCGTACATAGTAGCGTTGAAGTTAAGGAAGAAAAAATTACTTCGAAGGGTTACGGCATAATATGGTAACTAATTTGTAACTTAGTTTAAACGAGTTCGTCGACTATTACGAGGGGGATGTGCATGAAGAAATGTTTTTTATATGTAGTTGCTCTTTTAGGCCTTACGATAACGGGGTGTTCAAATTCTATTGGATTGTCAGGAGAAAAGCCTCCTCAAGTCTTTATAGAGATTGAAAATAAAAAATTTGAAACGACACTCGGTACATACTGTTGGCAAAATGGATGCGTTGATACTGTTGGACCAGTTGAAATGTTAGAAGGCAAAAAGCCTATAAAAGTTAAATCAGGTGAAAAAATAACACTTGTAATGGACTACGAATCAAAACCGAATGAATTTCATGTTGCACAAATAAGTGATAACAAAGAAACTGAGGTCATGGTCAAAGACAATCGTTTTACTGCACCTACACAACGTGGCGTTTATTATTATTCTTATGGCGTATGGTGGATGGATGAAAAGGAAGCGAATGTATCTCATGGCGACGCTTTCTATGCTTTCGTTTTAGAAGTAGATTAGCTATCCTATTAAAAGAACGATTAAACTTACAAACTAAATAACTGAGAAAGAATCTATTTGGAATCAAGCTTTTTTTCAAATGGAATCTTTTTATTTGGCTGTTTTCGAAAAGAATGTTGCTATTCAACTAACGAAGCGGGTTAGTTAAAGAATATTGTTTAACTTGTGTTCAACAATCGGTAAAAGCAACCTTTTTATTGTGAAATTAGTCAGATTAAACAATGAGGTATTGTGAAAGGGAGTGTTCATCATTGGAATTTCATTAATAATTTTAATGGTTGTTGGCATTCTTGCATTTTTAACGTTTATCATTCCAGTATTTATAGCTGTTAGAAAAGACAAGAAAGGAAACCCACCTCGAAAAATCTCTTATGTATTAGTAGGACTGTTGGTTTTCCACTGGGTATTTTACTTAGTTAGTGGTTACGCTCTGTTACCAACAAATATTGCGGATGCTGTGTTTATACCCGTATGGTTAGCATTATGCCTCGCAGGTGCAATCACAGCAATCTATGAATTTAAAAACAATAAAGCTTTTGCTATTCCAGTTGCTGGCTTAACCATTATCAGTTTATTACTTTGTATTTTTAGCTATGGAATATCAAAGATGTAAATAATTCCATATACCCTTATTCAACTAACAGGGGACTTTAGTTAAGTTTCAATGCACGAAATATCAAAAAAAAAAAAGCAGATTTATTCTACACGTTTTGTAGATTAAATCTGCCTTTTAATTTTAACAGCAAAAATCTTTTGGAAAACAATAAACATTTATAAGGGGGACTGTAGGCAAAGAAAATAATAATTTTGTTTCGTTTGCGAACAACTTTAAAGGTTCATCTAGTTAGCGTGAAACGTCTTTTTTCGGGAAACCCTTACATTCGATTAATTTTGGTCTGAGGCAACTTATTTTTACTCTCGAATTTTATTTAGTAATGGTAAAAAAGATTGCTGTAGACCCACTCAATATTCGTCTGCTATCATAGTTGAGTGTGAATTGAAGGAAGAAGAGTAAAGGGTATTTGAGGAGAATTCTTCCCACATTTTTTATTGATAAAACTCTTACTCGGAGGAGAAATAAATGGTTAGTGAGAGAGAACAGATTAGCAAAAAAGTTGCATGGATTGCACTTCTATCCAACCTAATTTTAATGATCGGTAAAATCTTCTTTGGTCTTTTTGGGAATAGTGAGGCTGTTTTTGCAGATGGGATTCACTCTGGAGCAGATGTAGTAGCTTCGATTGCTGTGCTAGCAGTAGTTGGAATCTCTAATAAACCACCTGATAAGGATCATCCCTTTGGGCATGGTAAGGCAGAGGTTATTAGTGAAGCAATCGTTGGAATTATTTTAATAATAGTTTCACTATATATTTTAGTAGAAGCAATTTTAGCATTTTTTGAAGAACCTAGCGTACCACAATACAGTGCATTAATTGTAGCTATAATTTCTTACATAGCAAAAGAAATATTATATAGATACTCCATAAAACAGGGGAAAAAGTGGAATAGTAAGGCTATTATAGCGATTGCGTTAGATCATAAAGGTGATATCGTTGCTTCCCTTGCCGCATTTATTGGTGTCCTCTTAGCGATTATAGGAAATGCAATTGGGTGGACATTTTTGCTATACGCTGACGCTATTGCAAGTGCTTTAGTAGCTTGTTTTATTTTTAGGATTGCAATGGAATTAGTTAAACCTTCTGTGGATGTGTTAATGGAAAAAAGTGTAGACCAGGAACTTTTAGACGACTATGAAGCTACTATTCATGAATTTAATCAAGTGCAACGAATAGACAAAATTCGCGCAAGAGAACACGGTCACTATAAGCTTTTAGACATTCGGCTTTCACTTAATCATGATTTAACAATTAAACAAGGCCATGATATAGCACGTGAGATAAAAAATGAACTATTAAATAAATACCCAGATGTAGAGGAAGTTCTTATCCATGTAAATCCTTACTATATAGAACCTAATCAAGAGTAGTAGTACCATTTTACGCAGCTTGAACTGGCGGCGCTAATATATCGATACAATTATTGTGCAAATTGAATCATGTATTTTGAAAAAACCAAGAAGCCTTCGAAAAAAAGGTTTCTTGGTTTTTTCTTGGCTAACCCTGATAGTGATGCAATTGTAGAGTGCTTAGAAGTCCTGTTCAATTATGAAAGTATCCATTTCGGTACCTGATTATTTATCTACTATCCACTTTTGGCCATATATTGGCGTAATCTATTTGGATTAAAGAAGATAGTAAGATAGTTAAATAAAAGGATTATTTATCTGAAAATTCAGCGTATTTTTGTCGTTTTCGTGGTAAAATTTGTATTGCGAAGAATTAGGGAAGGATGTGTGAAAACTTTTTCATTTATTATTTTTTGTTCATCTGATCGGGTGTTCTAATGAAAATATTAGTGTAAGGATTTTAATGAATTTGTATGACAAAGGGACATGGTCATCCTGTATTTCTCCTCACGGTGTATGAAGAAGATTCATGAAGCGGCCCCTACTACCTGAACTTTTGCTCAGTGACCCATCATATCATATAGTAACGGTGAGTCCTCAATGAAATTACCGCTTCAAACGCTCCTTTACCATATGAATAGAATAATTGAATGGCCTACTGTTAAGTTAATTTGACCGTAATCACCGGCCATCAAAAGGTAAGGAAGATTCCCCTTATTATCTTCGTGTTGCTAATTACATTCGAAAGCATACAGACGCTCGAATCATAAAAATTGCAGATGTTTTTATGAAGAAATGAAGGGGCCCGTTTAGGGGTAGTTGTCCAAAAGGTTATCCGATTAAAAAGGAGGCAGGTCATGATAGAAGTCAATCAGGTTCACTATAGTTATGATACAACCAAAATATTGCATGACTTTAATTTGTTAGTGAGTGAGAAAATCATTGTTGGACTTTGGGGCCGAAACGGAACTGGGAAAACTACCTTTATGAAGTTGTTAGCTGGTCATTTAAAACCTAATCATGGTGAGATAAACATATTGGGATTTAATCCTTATAACCATGATCGAACAAATAATCATTTATGTTATATGCAAGAAGATCATCCATTCAGTAAGATTTGGAAGGTAAAAGATGCGTTACGCTTCGGTGATTATTACAATTCAAATTTTGATATAGATTTTGCTAAAGAGCTTTTAGCAGTTTTTAATTTGGACGAAAACAAAAATGTGAGCAGGCTCTCTAAAGGTATGAAATCAGCACTGCAATTTATTATCGGTATTGCCAGTAATGCTGATATAACAATACTTGATGAACCGACCAATGGTTTAGATCTAGCTATGCGAAAGAAATTACACAAAGTATTATTGGAAAGTTATGAAGAAAACCCAAGGCTCATTCTTTTATCCTCCCATCATATCGAAGAAATTCAAACTCTATGTGAAGCGTTGGTAGTGATTCATGATGGTAGAGTATTTCTCCATGAAACAATGGAAACGATGCGGGATAAAGGCATTTGGTTAAGTGGAGAGAAGACTTCCTTTTTAAATCTCATCCAATCGCACACTGTGTTGGAGCAACAAGAATTGGATACGAAAATGAAAGTCATGCTCGATGAACCTTATACGAACGAATGGAAGCATTTTGCTCAGGCCCATGGGTTATCAATTGAACCAGCCTCTCTACATGATTATTTATTAAATAGAACGGAGGAACGAAATGGGGTGAACATATGAACTTGAACAGTGGAACATTTAGGATGGTTTATGAAGGGGCATTATTTGCCTTAGGAAAGATGCTTTTACTCTATATAACGTTCCCTTTACTGTTGTTATGGTTATTCATTGGCTATTTCTTTCACTTGGGTGAAGAGGTAATCGCCGCCATCTCAGGACCAACGTATTTTTTTATCCCTCTGTTTGCAATTAATGGATTTAGTACGATTTTCCCCGTCGCAATCGGAATGGGAAGTACAAGGATCCATTTGTTGAAAACCTTTTATGCGGTAGGTTTAGCAAGTGTACTGATTGTCACCTTTATTTTAAACGCCTTTCAATGGATTCTCTTAACATTTTATGAGCGATGGAACGTAGCGGCTCATATATTGCATCCAGCAACCTTTTTAAATCAGGAGTATACCTTCCTATCCTATTATTTAATAGATTTGATGTTAGGTATTTTCACCTTCTCCTTCGCTTTTTTGTTTTTTACCATATATTATAGACTTGGTTTCAAGAAAAGTGTGATCTGGTTGATGGTGTTAGTGATCATCGGTACGCTATTAAACTACAGTGGTTTGATCGATTTTTCAATAGGGGAATGGTTAATGACTCAGAACGTTCATGTCATGGTGATATTTTCTTTTGTGATCACTATTAGTCTGATTGCATTGTTCATCACATATCCCATCATGCGCAATGCACCGTTAACGGCTAAGTCAAAAAAGGATTAGAAAAAGCCTAAGCAACCAATGTTCTTCAGTACTTCTGCTGGAGAACATTGGTTACTCTTTATGATAAAGCCAAATGTAACCTTGTGGAGGTGGTTTGAATAAACCTCTTTTGGATATATATTTTTAGCCAACAAAAGTTAAATAACGAACAACTTCACATTAAACATTTCTGAATGTTCGTATTTAAGCGTTGAAAGTGCGATTCGTCTATCGGCTGGATACTGCGTTAATTGAATTAAACACGAATATTACATTTGAGTATTTAAGCTATTATTAATGGAGTTTAAGGATCAACTAATTCGTATTACTTTTTCAAAAATGGAGGACGAAATGTTATCGAATACATGTCCATATTTAAATAATGCTGTACTATTTTCTAGTCCACCAATAAATCAGACAACTGGAGTAAACCCATATTCTTAGCGTCAGCAATTCAGGTTTCAATAAGAAGGATTTACAATGCCGTTAACTAATAAGAATCCTCCTAATCAACCGCCGTTAACAGCTAATCATTATCAGCCTATTTATCCAACGAATTTGAACGGTTACGATATTTTAATGTAGCTACTTTGGTGCTTTGTTACATCAGACATCCCAGCAGTAAACAATAATTTCCTTATCTTTCGAAATGGCATTTAAACAATCAAGCAGCTCTTGTTGGGGAATAATATTAGCATCCTTAATTGTTAAACCACTTACAGATTTTCCGAACGAGAAAGCCCATGCCGGGTGTAGCCCGTCTTTAGACATGGGATGAAAGTGAGGTCAGACAAGAGGTAACATTTGCTACCTTAATTGTCTGAAAGGGTGTTATACTTCATCTATAGACAAGTAAAAGTCTATAAAACACGCTCGTTCATTGAAAATTGGATATTGTATATGGTTCGATAGCCTAATTCATGCTATCGGTAAAACAATATGTGTCGTCACGAAAAAGACGCTAAAACACATCGGACGAAACCAACTATACGCTATGGTAACAGTAGTGTAGCCCTATCTGCTATATGCACTGGATAGGGAGGGGTAATGGGATACCCCAATCTTGAGAACTGTTCAAAACAGAAATGGACTGCGAACGCTTAGTTACTCAGGAATCCCACTGACATTAGTCAGCTTGTCCCTTTAGGGGTGGGAATCTCACATCAATCAAAAGAACAAAAAAAGCAGATTAGACTATTCAAATCTGCTTCTCGTTTTTAGCTTTTTCCATTTCATCTTTTTTACCTCTAAGGAGCAATGCAATGAATAAAAAACTTGCTACCCAAAAGGAAAAGAAAAAATTTTCAAGCAAAGCCATATTATTATCTTTGAAATAATCCCAAACCGTTGTAAATAAAAACAGTGTTACAACGAAAGCGATATATAAACATTTTCCGAATGTAGTCAATTTAAGCACCTCGATATGTAATATAAGTAAATTAAAATATAAAGCTGTAGAAAATAATGTTTAAAGGGTCACTGGAAGGACCCTAAGTAACAAATGGGGGAGGCCGTGACGGTCAACTAACGCCACAACCTATGTGCGTGCGATACACTCAATAATAATTTGTACAAATTATTATTTTCTATACATAAAAAAGCCACAACGTCGTCAAACGCTACAGCTCAGAATGGATTGAAGCCTTTCTAATAAAGTTTTGAAAATAGAGTTTTTTACTATCAAATTTGTTTCATATATAATTGTTCAAAGTAAGTAACATAAAGGAGCAAATTATCATTGAAAAAATTTCGTGGGAAAAAGCGTTATTTTCATAATTTATCAAGGGAACTAGACGTAGCACACTATGATTTAGATTTTTGGGAGGAAGGATGGGGCATACCCATCTTGATTTTTATGGACTTGGAGATAGTAGTTTGAAGTTAAGAAGAGCGCATATAAAGGCTCATATAATGTTATACAATCGCTTATTAGAAAATCTTCAAGTATTTGAAAAACCTTATCAATCTTGGATAGAATTAGTTGATGAAGACGCAGGATTAGATGGGGTTTATATCCATACCTCTAACCCTAATGATAACAACTTCCCACTTAAGTTAGAAAATATAGAGTGGGATTATCCTATTCCAAAACAATACAAGGATTTAATAAATCTAAATGAGTTTAATGTAGGTCATTATACGGAAGAATCGAATCATCACTTCATAATTCAATCAAAAAATAATGGGATAAGATTATAGGATTTTATATAACGAGAGACTACCTAAAAATTTATGTTGTTATATTGTCCTAATTAACCCGTACCGTTACGCTGGAATGAAGTTTGAAAGTTAAATTACTCTACTTTACATTTTAAAATTGTGCATATTTCAATAAATAAATCGAAACGCCAGGATCATTGGTAAGACATTGATCTTGGCGTTTTCAGTTGCTCTTACGTAAAAAATAAGTCTGTTTTCTCGAATAATGCTGTTACTCTCTTGACCGAAGAAGGACGTAGAGCCTTATGTTGAGTTTATTGTACTAGGCAGCAGGTTAGTTGAAGAAAACAGGTTCTATTTCTGAAGTTGTAATAGAAAAAATATTTGTGAAAACTATGTATTTTCAAGAAAATACTGTAAAATTATTCTGAATAGCAAGAAATGGTGAATTGATTATGAATTAGTTCCTTGTGAAAAAATTCACTGCAAGTTACTTCTTAGACTGTTTTAGATGAATGGGATAATATCCGTTCTTTTTCTCTTTTCCGTTAGTTCGTTTCATTTACCAAATCAACTTGTTCCCATGTGAATGAAACAAGTTCTGAACGTCTTAAGCGATTGGAGGCAGTAGATGTAACTTAAATTCTACTCTTTTATTTGGGTATCTATTTATATCTACATTTTAATCAAATGTAGAAGTTTTTGAGATTGTTTTACAAAAACCTATCGATAAGAAGAAGAATTATTAAACCCTTATTGAATAAGTAAATCATTCATAAAGTTTTTTGTTATTTTTTAAGGATGTAAGTATCTACAAAAAAAATTTAAAAAGGAGCTATCAAAAATGAAAAAAGTCTTCACAGGTGTTTTCCTTGCATTGATTCTAATCATAACATCGTCACCTGCTTATGCAGCAAAAGCAAACATTAAAATAAAGGTTGACGGTGTAATAGTTGCAACCGATGTGAATCCCGAAACTAAAAACAATCGTACAATGGTACCTTTACGTGTGATCAGTGAAAATTTAGGAGCTACGGTCAATTGGTCGGATTCCCAAGTGACACTCACTAAAAGCGATATACGAGTAATCTTAAAACTGAACAGTAACACAGTGGTGAAAAACGGTCAAAAGGTGTCACTTGATGTAAAACCATATTTAAAAAATGGGCGCATCTTCGTTCCACTTCGATTTCTTGCAGAAACATTTGATTGTAATGTCGATTATAAGGATTTGACAGTAAATGTCATTACAAAGCCACTGGTTATTAATGGTGTAGAAGTGAAAGCAATGCTTCATGAATACCACATGACTATGGGCGGAGTAGTAGAGCAAATAAAAGGGAATGCTTATGTAAAAGAAATGCATAATATTTTTGTGAAAAACAAAGGAAGTAAGGTCAAAGAACCTTCAAATTACACTTGGTCTGTTCACAGCACTATAATTGGTGGTTACTATAAAGGTGGTCAATATGATTTTATAGACCAAAAAGGGAACAGTATAAAACAGTTTGATCTCTATACTTTAGTTCAATCTTTCGATGAAACTTTGCCTGACCCAAAAGTTTTGATTTATGATGCTACTGACGATCAATGGTATTTGTTTAACGATGCATCAAAACAATCTATTTTTCAGTTAACTGATACCGCTGCTAAGAACGGTTTTCTGACAATTATCGAAAATACAGTTCCATGAGGTAGACTAAAGTGTTTTTCTGTTGCCATTAAAGGGTGCTTTTAAAAAGAGTAATGAAGGATAGTGCTTTATTGACAATAATCAGAAGCTTGAATAGAACAACAACCTTTCGATTTACTGTATCCAAGTGAAGATTGACGACAATTCTTAATTTGTTCGGCAACATCCGTAATATTGCCTTCAAAATAAAAAGATAGTAGAGTCCTTAGACAATAATCCAAGTAAATTTTCACATGAAACAAAGCAGTTACTTCTGTCTGAATCTCCTTCTTTGTTAAAAATTACGTTAAAGCAGCTTATAGATGCGCGAGATAAAACATTAGAAGAATGTTTTGCGACAGATATAATCTTGGCAAAAAACTTTTTAAAACATGAAGATTTCTTTGAAGGTGTACGCTCTGTCGTCATAGATAAGGATCAAACTCCACAGTATACCTATAAAACATTAGCTGAATATACAGATGAGGATAAGAAGAAGTTTTTTCATGATAACAGTGTAAAATTTTAGTTTTAGTTAAAAAATCCTGTTTGAAGGGGCAGTAAGCCTGATAATTCAATATTTGTTGCGAAGTTAGTTTTTTGCGACACAATGAAGCCTAGCTATTCAGTAGGCTTCATTCATTTTTCCATAGATACCATGGCAATTTATAATCCATTTTCTCACCTTGTTTACTAATTTTATCCTTCACTATCCAATTACCATCTTTCTTTTGTACTTGATAACTTACATTTGTACCATCTGACTGTTTAAAGAGTATATAACCTGTATTGCCTTTTATATAAGTTACAGGGTCTATAACATTTTTGTAGGGTATCTTTCGCTGGGGTAGCAAAATGTTGGTACCTATTTCTTCTACAAGTTTAAAAAGGGGTTTAAATTCATTATTTATTTCTGCTTGGTATTGCAATTGATTATATGTGTAGGAATGGTAAGTCGCTAAGTTCAGATTAAAAGTCTGTTTTATATCAGAAAGTGATGCACTATAGAATGCAATTAAATCCTTTTCTACTTTATCTCCCACGTGTTGAAAACTAATTGTTTTCAACACGTTAGGGCTTACTTCAAAAGTCATTGTTTCTGTACCATAAGGAGGGTCATGTGCATGTTCAAATGTTGTGACTTGAACTTCGGTAAGAAAGCTAAACTGACCTTCATGCTCTCTGTTGATACTGAGGATCTTAGCATCATATAAACCATATTGCTTAAGATAGCCATAGTAATGAATAATTTCCTTTTCTATAGATGGGTTAAGGATTGTAATCAATGTATCATACATAAGCTTATAATCAGCTTTTTCATTTTGGGCATAAATCGTACTGGGAATAATCAAAATAGTTACTGTAGCCATTAAAATATAAGTTAATTTTTTCACGGGATATTAAGCCTCACTAAAATACATTTTATAAATAACATGTGTTAATAAGAGCAAATTATCTAAAGTTTTTTAAGAAATTGAAGTAAACGATCCTGAGTTGAGAACTTGTTGTAGTGCAAGGAGGTCCCAACAAGCAGAGGAAGCAAGCGTATTCACACATGAAGATTACCGTGGTAAAGGGTACGGAATAGATATTACAAATGCTTGGGCAGCAGAGGTACAAAAAAGAGGTCGAATTGCTCTATATAGTACCTCGTGGGATAATTTCGCATCCCAATCTGTGGCAAAGAAACTGAAATTACATCAGTTTGGAATAGACTTTCATATGAGTTAAAGTTACTGCTGAAAATTTTATAATACGACATGAAGGACCTCATTTTGATTAATTTTTCAAAATGAGGTCCTTCAAAAACGGGGCCACTCGACAGCTTTATTTACATTTACAAAAATCGTAAAATTTCTCCTTTTCCATCAATTCGAATCGTTTTATTTACCATATCAACTGCCTTTTTTAAGAAAAAAACAAAAATAGAAAATTAAGTATTTCGATTTACATTAGTGATATAATAATATAGTTATTTTAGATTATAGAATTGGAGAGAAATGTTATGTTAAAACGATTATTCTTTGTAAGTTTTCTATTTTATCTATGTTCTTTAATGTATATAGGAGGTGGTAACTACGCACATGCAAATAATGCATACTTTAATGAAGTAGTATTTTCAGATAGTGGTAAAGCCATAAATGGCAGAACTATGTTACCAATGAGAAGTATATTTGAATCATTAAATGCAACGATTGCTTGGGATGCCTCTAGCCAAACCGTAACAGCGAGTAGAGGTAATACAACTATTAAATTAAAGGTAGGTTCTAAAAAGGCAATAGTTAATGGTAAAGAATCTTTTCTAGATAGCCCAGCCATAATTATTAACTCAACTACAATGGTACCAGTAAGATTTATTGGTGAATCCTTAAATTTACCAGTTGAATGGGATTCAACACTAAGATTAGTTAATATAAACACAGAAGGGAAAAATATTTATATATATGTTAATGATCCTACAATAAACACAGATAAGAATTCTAATGTTAATAAGTATAATCAATTGGTGCATTTACAAAATAACCTTTCACGTGTATATCAAAATTTAGTGAGGCAAGAATCATTATACCCTACTTATTCTCAAGATTATCGTAATATATTAGATAAAGAGATACTGATGGCCAAACTTAAAATACAAGTAAACAATAGAATGATAGCACTATTAACTGAAATGACAAGACAAGGAACTAAAATTCGATAATAAGACATTAACTTCAATGCAAAAAGGGAACCACAATTGCGATTCCCTAAATTTTTATTTATTTGCACTGTTTATTACACTAAGTGAATTGTTAAGAGCAGACTTGCACTTGTGGGCATCAGGGTTTGATGAACGAACGGATGCTAATACAACATCAATCGTTCCATCAATATCTGTCCATGTGTTGCCATCAATTGCCCTAAGTCTAGGCTCCTGTGTATCCCATTGATGTTCCAGATCATCCGCAACTTTTTTCGCTGAGGAAAAGTCATTTGAGTTAACAGCTTTTAGTATGTCATTTTCAATTTTGATAAAATCTGAAAACTGTCCAGCTAATGTCGTTTGCGATGCATTAGATTGTGATGCAATTTGGTTACTGCGCCAAATATAACTACCTACTCCAAAAACGAAGAAAATACACAATACCACAATGGTTTGTACCATAACATTTTTCTTGTTTCCGTTTGTCATTACTGTTTCATTTTTTGCTGTTATATCAATTTTTGAAACAGCAAGATAGATGATGATGGCTAATATAGCTACAAGAAAAATGACACTTGTAACAGTTGTCCCTAAACCTAACCCTCCATTAGCTTTGGGTTGAGATAAGTAATCTCCGATTGATGCACCAAGCGGACGAGTCAAAATATACGCAATCCAAAATGCTAATATTCCATCCAATTTCATTTTCCATGCCAAGAATATACAAGCAATGATGACAATGACTGTTAATCCTGTTTTAAGATAGCCAAAACCTAATTGTTCAGAATATAAATCGCCAACTGCTGTTCCAAGTGCAAAGGTGAAAAGAATGGTAAGCCAATAGAAAACTTCTCTTTTTCTTGTATAGATCGAGTGGATTGACAATGTTTTTTCACTAAGATACCAAAATAGAAAAGTGAATCCAAGAAGTACTGAGAAAATTATTATACTAACCTCAAGGCGTATTCCCATATTATCGGTCATGTTATCTGTTACCAATGTACCAAATACACTTATAAGTACAACTGTTAACCAATAAATGCCTGGAACATATTTATTTACTCTAAACTGAAGATACAAAACAATAAAAAAGGTGAATCCCATTATAATGGTCGTATTCATTAACCCAAATCCAAGATTCAAATTCAAAAAATCAGCAAACGTTTCCCCTACAGTTGTACATAAAACCTTGATGATCCAGAAGAAAATAGTAACTTCCGGTACCTTATTTAACAATTGCCAACTTGAAGGTTGGGCTATTTCAGTTTGTTCAGAATAGGATAAGTTTCCTTTCAAAGAATTCATCTCCTTTTTGTAAGTAGTCATTGTTACTAAGCAATTTCCATCTCTATTTTCATTTGAGATGAAGCCAGTCCCTGCTTTATTCGAAATTTGGGGACTATTTATTATGAATTGATTAAAATATACTTAATTGTTAATTAAGTATAGGCGGCTAAGCAACCGATGTTTTAAATGAAAGCATATTCCTTTTTTTACCTCCCAAAATGATTTTAAAATCTCAAAAACTTTGAATGCTTTAATAATTCCCTTCAAATAGTTTCATTCATGAAATCTAAAAATTTTTATGCATTCTAAAATAAGGCATCCTTAGTTTATAAAACAAAACTGTACATTTCCTATATAAAAACTTAAAAATTCCTTAATTGGCACCATTACTTTTAAAATAATGATAAATTGTAGATAAAGTTAAGGTGCTTCCTTCTTTTTTGAATAAATATTGTTAATAATTTTGGAGGCTTTTATGTCATATTTAATTACTTTATTTGAACAACATAGCTACTTGATTTTATTTATAGGGATCTTTTTAGAGCTCATGGCTCTTCCTATATCTGGGGAATTTTTAATGAGCTATGCAGGATTCTTTGTTTATCAAGGGGAAATGAATTATTTTTTGGCCATTCTCACAGTCTTTTTATCTGCTGGTGCAGGAATTACGTTAACTTATTGGATAGGGAAGGCAGGAGGCTATAAACTAATCGAGAAGTATGGTAAATATGTACACCTTGGACCTGAAAGATATAAAAAAACAGCTGCTTGGTTTGAACGATCAGGCAGTAAATTATTAGTTTTTGCTTATTTTATCCCTGGGGTAAGGCATTTTACTGGCTATGTTTCAGGTGTTTCAAAAATTCCTTTCCGAAAATTCATCATACCGGCATATACAGGTGCTTTTTTTATGGGGAATTTGTTTTATTACCCTTGGAAAAGTATTAGGTCCAAAATGGGATACTTTCCATCAAGCAGCAGGTAAATATTTAATTATTTTTCTTATTGTTTTGGCTGTTTTTTTAGGAAGTTTCCTCATATTTAGGTTTTTTAAAATTCAAATTAAAAATTTTTTTATTCGTTCGATAACATGGTTAACAAACCGATTACGAACAATAAGAGCGACAGAAATTTTTCTTATATTCCTAGCGTCAGCTCTAATTGGTTTGGTGATCCTAATGTTTGGAATAGTACAAGATTATTTTGAAAATGATGTTGCCGAGTTTAATCAAATCGCAGAATATGTGGTTCATTCTAATTTTTATATAAACTGGTTGGGAGAGCTTTTGATTTTCCAACAGTCGATCACACTTAGCAGCATTATAGCTGTAACCATCCTAAGTATTTGGATTAAGAAACAGAACAGGTTACTAGAGTATCTTCTACTCATTGTTTCCATATTGGGAGGTATTCCGTTTCGTGCATTCATCTTGGAGGTTTTTTCGCTCCTCCAATCGATTGGATTTAGGGGCGAATTTCATTCATCCAATTTTCCTGATTTAAAGGCCACTTTGACATTTATCATTTATGGAACATGTATATTTTTACTTGTACGTCACTTGAAAAACAATTATTTGACAATTATTATTCCTTTATTGGGTTTACTCTTATTAATGGGGCTCGCGTTTGGGAATATTGTATCGACCAATGTTCTTCCCAGTGACATTGTAGGTGGTTATATTTGTGGTGGAGTTTGGATATTTTTTAACTTCCTGTTGTTTGAACTGTTTCGACTTGTGCTCGGAAAAAATGAAATATAGAGAAATACTTTTATAGGTGGAGAGAGGATGAGTATGAAGTGAAAGCACATGTTCTTTTAATTGAGGATGAAACGCAGATAGCTCGTGTCGTAAAAATGGAGCTGGAATATGAAGGTTATCAGGTCACAGTAGAACATGACGGTAGAGCAGGTTTTGAAGCAGCCTTACAAACAAACTTTGATTTAATTTTATTAGATGTGATGCTGCCTGGGCTAAATGGAATCGAGGTATTAAGAAGGCTAAGAAAGGAAAATAGGAATGTTCCTGTTATTCTTTTAACAGCTCGAAATACAACATTAGATATAGTATCAGGTTTAGATCAAGGGGCAAATGACTATGTGCCCAAACCATTCAGAATCGAGGAATTATTGGCCAGAATTCGAGCTTGTTTACGCAATCAATCTAAAGCAATTCATGAGAATTCCGTAATGAAGGTGAATGATTTAATAATTGATGCAGATGCAAGAGAAGTTACTAGGAATGGAAAAAACATTACGTTAACACCCAAGGAATATGACTTTTTGCTTTATTTAGTCATGAATAAAAACAAAGTGGTCACACGGGAAAATATTTTACTGAATGTTTGGGGATGGGAATATGAAGGTGAAGGCAACATACTCGATGTTACTGTAGCCCATCTCAGAAAAAAAATAGACGAAGGATTTTCCTCCCCATTATTCACGACCGTTTGGGGAGTGGGGTATACCCTAAAGGAGAAAACAAATGAGGATTACCACAAAAATTAATCTATTAACGACTGCTTGGATGCTGTGTATTTTGATACTTGTAAATATCGCTGTCTACTTTTCGTTTATTAAATTCACGACTAATATGGAAGAAGTAGAACTGTATCAAAAAGCAGAGGACTTAATAAAAGTTATTGATTCACTCGATGGATCCAGCAATATTAACGAAAAATTAGGTGAATTTTTAACTCCCTATTCCTATATAAGAATTATACATCCGAATAACAACGTCATTCACGAAATAACCAATGATTCATTACTTTCAAAAACGTTGCAAGGTAAATACGCTGAAACAAAACAAGCACAAACACATTTGATTTCGGCAGAACAAGTTGAGGAACAGGTTTTAATTGTTCGTGTTCCAATTAAAAATGGTAATCAAATTACCGGGAGTTTAGAAATTGGAGAACGATTATTAGGTTTTGAAACTGATAAAGAGATACTTCGTGCAATTCTAGGCCTCTGCACCTTATTAGCTGCGATTTTTTCCTTGCTTGGTGGCAAATGGTTGTCCAATATGATTATGAAGCCCATTTCAAGCATGATTAAAACTATGGAGGAAATTGAAATAAGTGGGGTTCCTAAGCCCATCGCCATTCAAAATCAGACAAAAGATGAACTCCATACAATGGCAAGAACGTTTAATCGAATGATTCACAGACTTCAAGAAAATATGGAAAAACAAAAACAGTTTGTGTCTGATGCGTCCCATGAATTAAAAACACCTTTAACTATCATTATGAACTATACTGATTTTTTAAGAAGGCATGGATTAGAAAATCAAGAAATTACAGATGAAGCAATCAATGCCATTACTTCGGAAGCGACCAGAATGCAAAAAATGACACAGACACTTCTAGACTTAGCTACCTTAGAGAATGAAAGTGCTCTAGAATTGAATGAGCTAAATTTGGTGTCTTTATGCCAGAGTATTTTAAATCAAATGAAACAAGTTTATGGGCGTGAAATATCGTTACATTATGATGAGGATCCAATTGTTATATTTGCGGATGAATTAAAAATTAAACAGCTTATGATTATTTTGCTAGATAATGCCATGAAATATAGTAATGATAAGATTGATGTATTTATTGAACAGGATCATCAACATGCCATTATACGTGTAAAAGATTATGGAATTGGGATACCACAGGAAGAGCTTCGTAATATTTTTGAACGATTTTACAGAGTGGATAAAGCAAGAACCAGAAAAACAGAAGGCTCTGGTTTAGGACTAAGCATTGCGAATAGAATTATGAAATTATATAAAGGTGAAATTAAAATTACAAGTAAAGAGGGAACAGGGACGACAGTAGAATTGTATTTACCATTTATTAATAAAGTATAAACAGGTCTCGTCAATACTGGCTCAATTAATTATGAGCCTGGGCATTTGTGTTTATTAGAACTTATTCCAACTACGCCGGCCAAATATGAAGTTTGCAATCAATTTTAGTTTTAATAATTAAATTTCTGTAACATGGGACTTATTATTTTGTAAGTGTTAGGGGACCATGTTGACAATCTAATATTTTTCTATTATTATTTTAAAAACGTTAAGGAATTAATATAATTTCGTATAACCCCAATAATATGGTTTGGGGGTCTCTACCAGGAACCGAAATTCCTGATTACGAAGAAAGTACAAAACTTGTATTTTCTTTGTAGTCAGGAATTTTTTTGTATTTTAATCTAAAGAAATATTTCAGGAGGTCAAAAATGAACTTTTTAGCATTGCCCAAAATTGAACTTCACTGTCATTTGGATGGAAGCCTAAGGGTTGAAACTATTATCGATATTGCACAGAAGGAAGGCATTCAGTTACCCACTTTTGATAAGGATGGACTGCAAAAGGAGCTGATTGCTCCGTTAGAATGTGAATCTCTTGATGAGTATTTAAAAAGATTTTCTCTTCCTAATTTGGTCATGCAGTCCAAGGAGAACTTAAGAAGAATTACTTTTGAGCTATTTGAAAATGCAACAAGAGAAAATGTGAAATATTTAGAAGTCAGATTTGCCCCGTTACTTCACACATTACAAGGTCTTGGTGTTGAAGAAGTTATTCAATCTGTTATAGAGGGGATGAGGGACGCTGAAAGCTGTTACGAAATAAAGGGAAATATAATCCTGTCTTGCATGAGGACGATGTCTGTAGAAAGCGCATTTGAGGTGGTTGAAAAGGGGAAAAAGTTCCTTGGAAAAGGTGTGGTGGCAATTGACCTATGTGCATCCGAAGAAGAAGGCTTTTGTGAAAAATTCGTAGATCCGATCGCATTAGCCAAAAAATATGGCTACAGAGTCACTATTCATGCCGGTGAAACGGGAATTGGTAAAAATGTTCTAGAGGCTGTTGAAATGTTGGGTGCTGAAAGAATAGGACATGGAGTATTTATTAAAGATTGTGCCGAGGCTTATAAGATTGTGAAAGAAAGACAGGTAGTGCTTGAAATGTGTCCAACAAGTAATGTCCAGACGAAAGCTGTTCATCATTATTCGGAACATCCGATTTATAAGTTTCATAAAGATGGAATAAAAGTGACATTTAATACAGATAATCGAACAGTATCAGATACTACAATGGCAAAAGAAATCCATTTAGTTAACAATGAATTTAATCTAAGCGAAGAAGATTATCGGCAAATTTATTTAAATAGTGTAGAAGCATCCTTTGCGGATCAAGAAACTAAAGAATGGTGCTTAGCACAATATTAAAGAAAATTAGGCTTAGCAACAAAAACAAAATTAGCAGATTGTGAAGAAATGTATTTAAAAATAACCAGCTTCGATATCTTTTTTTAAGCAAGTCTCTTTTGGAACGCAGATGCACCATTTTCCATACACAATGATGAGAGTTTGGCTCTTTTCCTTTTAGTTAATCTGCCCCATTCAAATAAGAGCGTGTTTTGATCAATCTTTTTCAAAACATGCTCTTTAGATTGGTTCTCATATCAAGGTTAATATCATTAATTTAATCAAACTTTATGACAAAACTACAGGGATTAGGTTTGTAAGTTCATTCTCTTTTTATAAGTTGTAATTATTCAGTAAAGGACACGCCATAAATAAAAGGTAGCGTATGATTCCCAGTTTTTCCACGGAAACGATAGTTCTAAGATTTCCTCTTTCGTAGGCTTTCGGTCCATATTACGTAATAATTTTATCGAATTAATAAGACCCACGTCATCGATTGGGAAAGCTGTCTGGAATCTGAGACAGCGCATTAGAACATAGTTGGCTGTCCAGGGACCGATTCCTCGTATTCTAATTAAGCTTTTTTCAGCATCTTTAAAGTTCATTGTCACTAATTTTTCCCTCGATAATTCTCCACTTGCCATTAATTTGGCAATCCCAATGATATATGCACTTTTTTTTACCGTCATTTTAATATCTGCTAGGTCGGTAGGTGTTAACTGTGCAATTCGTTCATACGATGGGAACACCCAATACTTTTTACCATTCCATTCGATAGAATCGCCAAATTCTTCTACAAATTGCTTCTTTAAGGAGTACGCGAAGGCTAAGTTAATTTGTTGCCCTAAAACTCCCCAACATAAAGCCTCAAATAAATCGGGAATGCCGACAACTCGCAATCCATAGAATTTCCGGGCAGGCATTTTAAGTAATGGGTCTGCTTTTGCCATTTCATAAAATGGCGTTAAATCATTATCAAGATCAAACCATTCATGAATATATTTTACAATCTCTTCCCGTTTCCACTTTTCAATAGGTCTAGAATCATTTAGGAATTGAACAACCATTTGTTTATTATTGATGACGCTTACCTGTACTAAGGACCGATTTTCCCCAATGGCTATAACTTTTGTAATGATATCGTTCTCTATTTCATACATGCATTCATTTTTTTCCCTTGTTAGATAGCCTAGGTTAGCATTCATATCGAAATTTTCAGGTAATGTGATTTCAATCACATCATTGACTTCATGCCATGTCACTTTTTCATTCTCCTCATCTTATTACGATTTTCTTTTGCAATTTTACTTTATCACATAATACTCTTTACTAATTTTGTTATCTTGCTATTACATTCTAAACACCTTATTTTTTTCTATTTATGAGGTTATAGTGTTAGTTATCAAGAATGCTAAATAGGAGTGGATAAAAATGGTCCAAAAAACACGTATCGAAAACTTAAATTGGGATTCAATTCAAAATGACTTAGATGAGCAAGGATTTGCAAAGCTTCCAGCGATTTTAACAAAAGAGGAATGTGAATTCTTCATAGAATTGTATTGTGAGGAAGAGTCATACAGAACGACAATCAATATGACGAGATATCGCTTTGGGAATGGGGAGTACAAATATTTTTCCTATCCATTACCTGAAATCATCCAAAGTTTAAGAGAGTCCTTTTATGTAGAGTTGGCCAAAACAGCTAATCGATGGTTGGGTTATTTAAAGAAAACAGAACAGTTTCCAGATCATCTTCAAGATTTTTTGAACACCTGTGAAGAATATGAACAAACTAGACCGACACCTTTACTATTAAAGTATGAAACAGGCGGGTTTAATTGTTTGCATCAAGATTTATATGGCGACATATTTTTCCCGTTTCAAGTAGTATTTGTATTAAATCAACGAGAGAAAGACTTTTGCGGTGGAGAATCTCTATTAGTGGAACAAATTCCACGTGCTCAGAGTAGGGGACATGTCATTACTTTAGAACAAGGCAGTGCGCTGATCTTTCCGACTAACCATAGACCTGTTCTAGGTAAAAGAGGATATTACAAAAATACGGTTCGTCACGGAGTAAGCACGGTTACTTCTGGAGAACGATACGGTCTTGGAATCATTTTTCACGATTCTAAATAAAGTGAAACTTTGATCAGTAGGGGTTTTCTTCATCCCCCACTGATCATTAGTTAAACCAATCGGGCCTTTACGGGCTGTTCATCTCCCACCTAAACTTCTCCGATTTTTCTAAGTTTTGAGGTGGGAGTCTTACAGCCCGTTAATGCGGGATGAAAATTAAACTTCAATATCTTGCTATTCCATTCCTAGAATTGTACATTCTGAAATTATAGGGAGTATATTGTAAGAAGAGGTGAGATAAATGCCAGATAGTATCAATAACGATAAAGAGAGCCATGATCATAGAATTTCGGATGATGTAGAAATGATAACAGATGAAAAGTGGCAAGCAATACTAAATAATGATGCAGCGTACAATCATCAATTTTTCTACGCTGTAAAGTCAACAGGGATATTCTGTAAACCATCCTGTAAATCTCGCGTTCCGAAAAAAGAAAATGTATGCATTTTTCCAAACGCAGAACAAGCTATTCGCGCAAATTTCCGCCCTTGTAAACGGTGCAAGCCCACTAATGAAAATCTGCCTGATAGCGAGTGGGTTGATGTAATTACTGAATACATTGATAAAAATTTCACAGAAAAATTAACGCTAGAATCGTTAGCAATTATTTGTCATGGGAGTCCGTATCATATGCATCGAACATTTAAAAAGATTAAAGGCATTACGCCAGTTGAGTATATACAACAAGTTAGAGTACACGCGGCTAAAAAGTATTTGATTCAGACAAATAAAGCGATTGGAGATATCGCCATATGTGTGGGGATGGCTAACGTGCCTTATTTTATTACTTTATTTAAAAAGAAAACTGGACAGACACCAGCACAATTTCGGCAAATGAGTAAAACGGAGGAAAAGTACAATGGAAACAAAGAATAAACCAACCCTTTATTGGTCTTTACTAACGTTTAAGGATTGGCATTTTTATATTGCTTCAACTTTAAAGGGGCTTGTGTTTGTAGGTTCACAGAACAAACCATTCGCGGAATTGTTCGAATGGGCTAAGAAACGCTTTCCAGGAAGTCCTCTTGTTGAAGATGATGAAAAGCTTGAACCCTATGTCGTTGAAATCATTCAGTATCTAGAAGGAAAGCGAAAAACCTTTACTGTTCCATTTGAGTACGTAGGTACGCAATTTCAGCTAGCAGTCTGGCACGCACTTTGTGAAATTCCTTATGGACAGACGAAATCCTATTCCGACATTGCAAATGCTATAAATAAACCAGCAGCTGTTCGTGCTGTAGGCGCAGCGATTGGGGCTAATCCGGTATTAATTACTGTACCGTGCCATCGTGTAATAGGAAAGAGTGGCTCATTAACTGGCTATCGGGGTGGATTAGAAATGAAGACACTACTCCTGGATCTAGAAAAGCTAGCTTCATCTAGCAATGAGTAATTATTGCCGCACAATAATGGAGGTACCGTCATGAAAAATGAATTATTCTATAAAAATCCGAAAACCATTCTGAATAAAGGGACTGGCTTTCTTTCTGGCTATACTCATTCACTAAATCCTTATACAGGCTGTTCATTTGGGTGTTCCTATTGTTATGTACGCGAAATGCCTGTATCTCTTTTTCGAGAAGGGGAATGGGGAAATTGGGTCGATGTGAAAAACGGAGCTGCGAATTTATTAAAAAAGGAGCTTCATCGCGCCAAAGCCAAAGGGGATGTAACGATTTTTATGTCATCAAGTACAGACCCATATCAACCAATAGAGCATAAGGAAAAAGTGACGCGATCTTTACTAGAAGTTATGGTAGAAGATCCCCCTGACTTCCTATTAGTACAAACTAGAAGCCTACTTGTAAGTCGAGATATCGATTTGCTGCAACATTTTAAAGATAAAGTTCGAGTAAGTATGACTATTGAAACAGATTCGGAAACGATACGTAAACATTTTACTCCAAAGGCACCCCCAATCCAGGCGCGCTTTAAGACATTGGAAAAATTAGCAGCTGCGGGAATACCGACCCAAGTTGCTATAGCCCCCATCTTACCGAGTGGGGAATATTTTCCTGAGAAATTGAAGCCATTCGTCGATCGGATATGTATGGATGACTACTTCATGGGCGATGGCAGTGGTGGAAAACGCACAAGAAAACTTGGTATTGAGAAAAAATATGCCCAACTTGGTTTAGAAGAATGGTATGGACCAGATGTAATTAAAAAAGTATATAACCGATTTATTGAAATCTTTCCGGAAAATCACGTTTATGTGAGCCAGGCTGGGTTTGAGCCGTAAAAAAACAGGCAGTGATTTATTGCAAATACAATAAAAATAACTTAAATTTAATAGAGAGTTAACTATAAAGGAGTGTAATCAATGACAGTAAAATTAGCTAAGTGTAGTATAGGAGATTTAATAAAACTACAAGAAGTCAGTATCGAAACATTCAATGACACATTTAAAGATCAGAACTCACCTGAAAATATGAAAACTTATTTGGAGAAAGCATTTAATACTATACAGCTGGAGAAAGAATTGTCCAATCTAAATTCGGAATTCTATTTCATCTATTACGACGAAGAAACCGCTGGCTATTTAAAGGTAAATGTCAATGAGGCTCAATCAGAACAAATGGGGGATGAATCACTAGAAATCGAAAGAATTTACATTAGAAATAAATATCAAGGAAAAGGACTTGGAAAACATTTAATCAACAAAGCGATGGAAATAGCTGTGGCACAAAACAAAAAAAGCATCTGGTTAGGTGTTTGGGAAAAGAATGATAATGCATTAGGTTTTTACAAGAAAATAGGTTTTATCCAAACTGGGGCTCACTCTTTTTATATGGGTGATGAAGAACAAATTGATATCATCATGACAAAAACACTTCTATAAAATATTTATGGCAGAAACGTTGCTATAACAACATTTCTGCCTTCTTTTTTAGTCATTTTCTATTTTTCTTCATGACTTCTGCCACTGCAGAAGCATTAGGATCCTCTTCTTTATAAAGCTCGCTTATAATATTTGCGTAATCAGCAGCATTACGATTTTGACTTAATTTATAGGCAGCTTGAACTTCTTTTATTTTAATTTTAAATCCTTTTATTCCTTTTATTCCTTTTATCTCTTGTTGTAACATTTCAGGAGAAAGTTTATCCCACAATACAGGATTTTCACGGAATTTCTCATATTTTTCAAGTAAATTAGTCAAATCCTGTTCTAACTCATTTCCTTCCATGAGACTTGCTTTTCCATAAACATGAACGGATTGATAATTCCAGGTCGGCACATTTTCTTTTTCATACCAAGAAGACGAAATATACGCATGTGGACCATTAAATATAACTAATATTTCATCTATGTCCTCAAAAGTTCTCCATAGAGGATTTCCATATGCAAAGTGACCTGTGAGGAAATATTCATCCTTAATTTTATTCAATAATAATGGTACATGGGAGGCTATTGGTTTGCCTTTTCTTATGGAAACAATTGTTGCAAAGGAATTGTCTTTAATAAATTCTTTGATTTCTTCTACATCAGTTATTTTGTAGTACTTAGGAATATACATGTTAAATCTCTCCTTATATAATAGAAATCATTGTGGGTTTTTAAAAAGAATTATTATCGGACATGTGTTTACATTTTCTCTGCCACAATGTAGATTTTATTATAATAACCCTCTCGTATTGTTAAAAGTGCCAAGAATGTTATTTGCCAATAATATATGCTTGAAATTACACCAATATGAAGAACCACTATATTTTCAATTTATATAAATTCATAAAAGTTGAACTAAAACCAAATTGCCATCTCAACGAAGCTTAGCTAAACATTTAAACATTAGTCGCAACACAGTTGACGCTGCATATCAACAGCTCCTTGTAGAAGGGTATGTGGTAAGTAGAGAAAGAGAGGGGCTATTTGTTGTAGAACTTGAAAAGGATTACTTAGCGGGCATTGGTTTCCCAGCATATCTAAACTCACCATCATAATCGTCCTCTAGCTCATGCCCAGATCAGAGAAGATTCTGACTAACTTTAAGGTGTCGAAAAAATAATGATTTAAATTATGATAACAATAGCGCCCCCTGAACACAACAGGTGGGTGCTATTTGACGCTTACCTTTATTCTTTCTTTGCTATAATATTATGCTGCGGATGAATCCTCATCATTTGGTATAATAAAGAATAGATTTTTTGGAACGGAGCGATTGATATGAATGGAGCGCAAAAAGCGTTTTTTGAGGAAAAGGAGCGTTCACTTGGTGTTCGTCTAAATGATGTGCAGACGCAGGCGGTGTTGCAAACGAATGGCCCGCTGTTACTATTGGCATCTCCAGGTTCAGGAAAAACGACGACGATTATTATGCGTATTGGCTATATGATTGAGGCGCTTGGTGTGAATCCTTCTCGCATAAAGGCTGTCACGTTTAGTAAGGCATCGGCCGGTGATATGAAGTCACGTTTTGCAAAGTTTTTCCCGCATTTGCCACCGGTTGATTTTTCGACGATTCATAGTTTAGCATTTCAAGTTGTGCGGCAGACACTTGAGCGTCAGGGCATTTCGTACGGCATCATTGAAGAATCGGACAAGCCTGGTGTTGTTTCAAAAAAACGAGTGCTTCGCGAGATTTTTGAACAATTAAATGGCTCAAAAATTACCGAAGACCAGTTAGACGAGCTACTGACGTACATAACGTTTATCAAAAATAAAATGCTGCCAGAACAGGAATGGGCAATTGCAGAAGTAAAGGTGCCAAGAAAAGTCGAGATTTTACAGCGTTATGAGGAATATAAACGCACAGGTAGTGACCGTTTGTTAATTGATTTTGACGATATGCTATTAATGGCGAATGATATTTTCACGAAAAATCGAGAGGTGTTGGCGCAATACCAACGCCGCTACGATTATTATTTAACGGATGAAAGTCAGGATACATCGCCCGTTCAACATGCGATCATCGCGAAGCTCGTCGCAGTCCATCAAAATTTATGCGTCGTTGCAGATGAGGATCAGGCCATTTATAGCTGGCGTGGTGCAGAGCCAGATTATTTGTTGAATTTCCGAAAGATATATCCGGAGGCGCATGTTTTACTTATGACGCAAAACTATCGTTCATCTGCAACGATTGTAGAGCCAGCCAATATATTCATTCAGCGAAATAAAAAGCGTTATAACAAGCAAATGTTTACGGAAAATCCTGCAGCAGAGCCAATCTCGTTTAAAATCTTAGAGAATTACAATTTACAGGCCAAGTATTTAGTGGGCCAGTTGAAGAATCTGTCTAAGCGTGGCTCCACGGCTATTTTATATCGAAATAATACGTCAGCCATTCCGCTTATGGACGCGTTTGACAGAGCAGGTTTGCCTTTCTATATGAAAGATTCCACGATTCGCTTTTTCACGCATTGGGTCGTGGAGGATATTATGAACTTCATGCGTCTAGCGTACAATACAAAAAATATCACGGTATTTGAAAAAGTTTACAGAAAAATGAATGCTTATATTACACCAACGCAATTGAAGGCGCTACAGAAAGTGCAGGAGGATAGCTGTGTATTCACACAGTTGTTAGAGCATGTTGAGTTAAAGGATTATCAGCCTGAATATATTAAGCGGATTCGCAAAACGTATGATAGTATTCAATTTGATAAAACGACGCCAACAGCCATGCTAGAGCATATCCGTTATGACTTTGGTTATGAGCGTACCTTAAAGAAAATGAGTGAGAACCTCGGATTTAATTATGAAAATTTACTAGATATTGTGGATGTACTTGGTTTAATTGCTCGTCATACGCCGACGATGACCGAATTTGCAGGTCGTTTGAAGCAGCTTGAAAATTTAGCACGTTCGTCCAATATAAAAAATGAATTGAATGCAATTACACTGACAACATTGCACAGTTCGAAAGGCTTGGAATTTGACCATGTGTATTTGATTGACTTGATTGAGGGGATTTTACCTAGTGAGGCAGAAGAAGAAATCGAAGAAGAAACGCGACTCTTTTATGTCGGTATCACGCGCGCGATTCGCCATTTGGAATTAATTTCGTATAGTAAGCGCTTTAAAACAAGTGTGGTGCCATCGATTTTCATGAAGGTGTTAAAACAAATCGTCTCACCGCAAGAATTGCCAAAGAAAGCGCCGAAAAGTCTAAAGAAAGCACCGAAGCAATACCGTAATGAGCGGACGATTACAACCGAGTCAGCGTTAATCGTTGGCTCAAAAGTAAAGCATGTGATTTTGGGAGAAGGGGAAATATTAGCCGTTACGAGTAGCACGATTGAATTGTCATTTGCTACGGGGATTAAGAAGTTTTTGACGGATGCATGTTTACAGCAAGGCTATTTAGAAACGATGGAAGATTAAATGAAGCGTATTCGATATTTTTTCGAATACGCTTTTAGTAGTGCTATTTTGTAGGGGTTTCCTTGATGGAAAAATAAACGCCATTGCTCATCATGTTCTTATCGCCAAATAGAAATGTTAGTTAATATCACATTAATTGATTGGCATTCCGCAGCGATTAATCATCCGGAATATTTTAACCTGATGGCGTTCATTTAGTATCTGGAGAAGTTAAAACCTTAACGAACTTAATTCAGCAATCAATAAATAACAGGACTAGTAATTTGGCATAGCTAATAAAAAGAAGATACTATATACAATGCTCAATTGTTTAAGATTTGAAGCATTTTGTTTTTATAGGGAGCCTCAGTAATATTACTCTTGAGTTATATTATATAGTGGGACCTTTTTTTAAATTATCATCAAATACTGAACTATTTGTAAAAAGTTCCAAAACACCTGTTGTTGTAAATTACTATCTTTATTTAGTGTCTTCCGTAAGCCACGGAAGGCTTTTATTGTGCGCTGTGAGAGTGATCGAGATGGGCAACGGTACGTGTGACTGAATCTCGATACGCCTCATAGCGTTATTTTTAATGTGAATATCTAAAATTTCTTGGCTTAAGAAATCAAAAAATAGGAATTTTTGTATAAGTAGGTATTTTTTAGATAATGTCAAAGTGGTTAGGTGAATTAGAAGAAAAAGGGTGTATTATTTATTTGCAATTGTAATTATAAGGAGCCTTAAAAAAAATCAAATTTTGTTATAAAAAATTGTTTTAAAAATTAAAGAGAACCATTATTTTGATCAATCTTTTTTCAAAACAATGGCTTTTGTTTTGTTATGTCGTGAAATAATGGATTTAAAGTTAAATTCAATCAAACTTTATTCTAAACCAACGATTATAGTGCTTTTCATTTACCTTACAATAACAACGATTAGTAGAAAGGAAACAATAGCACTGTCCTCTCTATAATATTGGCATCCTCGAAAAGATAGCATCTACTTAATTAAACGGCATTAAAATTTAATTCCATTCAACTATTGCAATTAAAGAATTGGACGCATAATATAAGTGTATAGTTATATATTAATTTAGTCACCTGTATTTATCCGGTGATTTTATTTTAAACCATATATAAGCAAATGATTATACAAGGAGAGCAGATATGGAAAACACACTAATTGAAAAACAACTAAAGGCAGCAGCTGACTTGAATCGCATTAAATTACTTGCATGCATGAAAAATGGGGAGGTCTGTGTATGTGACTTTGTGGATGTTCTAGGAATATCACAACCTGCAGTTAGTCAGCATCTTCGAAAATTAAAGGAGGCCGGCATTATTACTGAGCGAAAAGTAGGAACTTGGAAACATTATCGTTTAGTTGAGGAGCAAACGCCGTTGATGAAGGGCATTTTAGAACAAATCCAGCCTGTAACTGGATGCGATTGTGGCACAGACTGTTGCCATATAGGAGGAGATGTAAATGAGTAATGAATCCTTAACGAAACAGCTTTCTTTTCTAGATCGCTACCTTACGTTATGGATTTTTGTAGCGATGGGGCTAGGTGTTTTATTAAGTATTACAATGCCTAATATTGGCGAAGCATTAGAATCCATGTCTATTGGGACCACATCTATACCGATTGCTTTAGGGTTAATTGTCATGATGTATCCACCTTTGGCAAAAGTGAAATACGAGGAAATGTGGCGTGTATTTAAGGATTGGAAGGTTCTCTTACTGTCACTATTCCAAAACTGGCTATTGGGTCCGTTTTTAATGTTCTTTTTAGCGATCATCTTCTTAAGAGATTATCCAGAATATATGGCAGGGCTCATTATGATTGGTTTAGCTCGATGTATTGCAATGGTAATCGTGTGGAATGATTTAGCGCGTGGAGATCGTGAATATGTTGCTGGTCTAGTTGCATTTAACTCCATTTTTCAAATCTTAACGTATTCGATTTTTGCCTACTTTTTCTTAAATGTACTACCTGGTTGGTTTGGTTTAGAGAATTTCAATGTGGCCATTTCAATGTGGGAAATTACGAAAAGCGTACTTATTTACTTAGGGATACCATTTGCTGCCGGAATTCTAACACGATGGATCGGCATCAAAACAAAAGGGAAGCAGTGGTATGAAGAAAAATTCTTACCTAAGATTTCTCCACTTACTTTAATTGCACTGCTTTTCACCATTGTGATGATGTTTGCATTAAAGGGTGAAAAATTAGTCGAATTACCACTCGATGTTGTACGAATCGCTATCCCATTATTTATTTACTTTGTTGTGATGTTTGCTGTTTCATTCTTCTCTTCACGTAAAGCAGGGGCGTCCTATCCTGTCACAGCCGCCCTGTCGTTTACAGCCGCTAGTAATAACTTTGAATTAGCAATTGCTGTAGCTGTAGGTGTTTTTGGACTTCATAGTGGAGTAGCTTTTGCCGCTGTCATTGGTCCACTTGTTGAAGTACCGGTACTCATTGGACTTGTATGGGTTGCTCTACGATGGCAAAAGAAATATTTTAAAACTATTAAATTATAAGAATTATAAGGAGCACTTAATATGACAAACACACTTTATTTCTTATGTACAGGGAACTCTTGCCGTAGTCAAATGGCTGAAGGGTGGGCAAGAAAATTATTGCCTACAGATTGGACAGTTAAAAGTGCTGGTATTGAAGCACATGGTGTAAATCCGAAAGCTATCAAAGCTATGGCTGAGGTAGGAGTTGATATTTCGAATCATACATCGGATCTAATTGATTTTGAGACATTAAACAATGCAACACTAGTCGTTACTCTTTGCGGAGATGCAGCAGATAAATGTCCGATGACGCCACCTCACGTTCGTCGTGAGCATTGGGGCTTTGAAGATCCAGCGAAAGCGTCAGGTACAGAAGAAGAAAAGTGGGCAGTTTTCCAACACGTGCGTGATGTTATTGGCAAACGTATTGAACAATTTGTAGCAGAGGAGTCGAAATAAAATGAAAAAAATTCATATTTATGAGCAAGCAATGTGCTGTTCTACAGGATTATGTGGACCATCTATTGACCCAGAGTTATTACGTATGTCATTTGTAATGAATAATTTAAAGAAAACAGATATAGAAGCTGAACGATTTAATTTAACAAATGAACCAAATGCCTTTGTAGAAAATGAAGCCATCAATCAGCTTCTAATGTCAGAAGGAATGGATGCACTGCCTGCAACGTTTGTAGATGGAGAACTACTTTGTAAAGGGAAATACCCTACAAATGAACAATTTTCACAGTGGTCAGGACTTTCAGAAGAAGAACTAGTACAAAAACCAAAAGTACGCATATCACTAAAAGGAGATGCGTAAAAATGGAACGCTTTACAAGAAGTCAATTCCCGGATACTCCTTTCCTCTTTTTCACAGGGAAAGGGGGCGTTGGAAAAACGTCTGTAGCTTGTAGTTTATCAATAGCCATTGCAGATGAGGGAAAAAAGGTGCTGCTAATTAGTACGGACCCAGCATCCAACTTACAAGATATTTTCGGTCAAACACTTTCTAATACCCCAACAAAAATTGAAGGTATAGACAATTTATTTGCATTAAATTTAGATCCTGAACAGGCAGCACAACATTATAAAGAGCAAATGGTTGGCCCGTACCGAGGAAAACTGCCTGATGTTGTAATACAAAACATGGAGGAACAACTTTCAGGTGCATGTACAGTTGAAATTGCTGCATTTAATGAATTTGCAACACTATTGACAAATAGTTCAATGATTGAAAGCTTCGACACAATCGTGTTTGATACAGCTCCAACAGGGCATACATTACGTCTATTACAACTACCTTCTGCATGGTCTACATTTTTAGATGATAACACTACTGGTACTTCGTGTTTAGGTCCATTAAAAGGACTAGAGCCTCAACGTGAAATCTATAAAGAGGCTGTTGAACGTTTAAAAAGTGCCGATCAAACGACACTAATGCTTGTGACACGTCCTGATGTAAATCCTTTAAAAGAGGCAGCACGTGCATCTCATGAACTGTTCGAAATCGGCATTCAAAACCAGATCTTACTAGTTAATGGCTATATGAAAGATCTTAATTCAAATGATGAAATGGAGAAAGCATTCATTGCACGCCAAACTGAAGCATTAGAGATGATTCCTAAAGAGTTAAAACAATTTGAACAATACTACTTACCGTTTGTACCTTACTCATTATCAAATATGGAGCGTATGCAAGCATGGATGACAGATCAGGTTATCACACATGAAAATGAACCAGAAAAAGGTATTACAATTCCAGAAGTAGAGGAAATGATTACTCATTATTTAGAACGAAAACCAAAGCTTATTTTCACGATGGGTAAAGGTGGTGTTGGTAAAACTACAGTTGCTTCGTATATTGCCCTACGATTAGCAGAAGAGGGCGTGCATGTGCATTTAACTACAACAGATCCAGCCGCTCATCTAAATTGGACATTCGGAGATGACAAAGTTAAAAATGTAACGGTTAGTCGTATTGATCCGAAAGTAGAAGTTTCAAACTATAAGGCAGAAGTGCTTGCAAAGGCCAGTGAAACGATGAATGAAGAAGGTTTAGCATTTGTCAAAGAAGACTTGGCTTCTCCTTGTACAGAAGAAATCGCAGTATTCCGAGCGTTTGCCAATGTTGTAGAAAATCATCAAGATGAAGTCATTATTATTGATACAGCTCCGACGGGTCATACGTTGTTGTTATTAGATGCGACAGAAGCTTATCATCGTGAAATAAGCCGTTCGCAAGGTGACATCCCTCCAGCTGTTTCAAACCTGTTACCACGATTACGTGATGCAAGTTATACAAGTGTAGCAATCGTAACACTGCCTGAAGCAACACCTGTTTTTGAAGCAACACGTTTACAGGAAGATTTACAGCGAGCTGGTTTATCTGTTGGTTGGTGGGTTGTCAATCAGACATTTTCATCTATCAAAACAACAAGTCCAACATTAATACAAAAACAACAGGCCGAAACAAAATGGTTAGAAGAAATCAAATCCATCAGCAACAATCAATTCGTGGCAATCCCATGGGTAAAAACACCACCAGTAGGAACAAAAGGTTTACATGAACTTAAAGGAGAGAACATCAAATGAAAATGAGTCCAGAAGGTAAAAATTATTTAGAGCAAGTATTAGCTGATTCTGAGGTGAAAACACTGCGTTTCTTCGGCATCCCAGGATGCTGTGGTGTTAATTTAGGTGTGGGCTTAGAAGCACCAACAAATGAAGATGCTGTAGAGACAATTGAAGGGATCGAAGTTGCCATTCATCCTGATATTGCCCCTCAATTAACAGAAGTCACAATTCATGCAGAAGAAGAAAATGGTGAACTAGGTTTAGTGTTAGTAGGATATTCACCAAAATCTTGCTAAGGTGGGGTTTTAAATGAAAAGAGAAGATGATATTCGTGCAAATGTACGTGAAAATTATGCGAAAGTAGCCTTGAAATTAAACAGCACACAAGGATGCTGTACACCAGCCTCTAGCTGTTGTAATCCAGATGATAATCAAAATATTTCCATTGAAGAAATTTCGCAAAAAATGGGCTATACAAAGGAAGAGCTAGCTTCTATTCCTGACGGAGCCAATATGGGGCTTAGCTGTGGCAATCCACAAGCTATCGCGGATTTTAAGCATGGAGAAACTGTTGTCGATTTAGGTTCTGGTGGAGGTTTCGATTGCTTCCTAGCTGCACCAAAGGTAGGGAAAGAAGGTCAGGTAATTGGTATTGATATGACACCTGAAATGATTTCTAAGGCACGTCGGAACGCAGAAAAACCGGGTTTTGAAAATGTAGAATTTCGTTTAGGTGAAATTGAACATATGCCTGTTGCGGATCATACAGCTGATATTATCATTTCAAATTGTGTGATCAATCTTTCACCAAACAAACAACAGGTACTTAAAGAAGCCTATCGTATTTTAAAAACAGGTGGTCGTTTAGCGATTTCAGATGTTGTGTTAACAGCAGCCTTACCAGAAAGTTATTTAACAGATATGAATTTATATTCTGGTTGTATCTCTGGGGCAATTTCGATTGAAGAATACGAAGCGCTTTTAGTAGATGCAGGCTTTACAAATATCTCAATTGAGCCAAAAGATGATTCAAAAGAATTTATCCGTGAATGGGAACCTAATTATGAATTAGAAAATTATATTGTCTCAGCTATTATTCAGGCCGTTAAATAAAAAGATGAACAATGATGACCGTTAATCATGCAAGTTTGTTAACCAAAGAATATTTCATTTCTTATTTGACTCTAATTATGAAAAGTAGAGAATATACATTACCTCAGGCTGAATTATTTGCTTATGATTTCTTCTTTAAAGGAGATAAAGAACGCTATGACGATTCAACATGGTTCCAATTCGAAAAAGCTACAAAAGAAATAGAGAAAAAATTGTGTGAAAATGAAGTTTGATAGTTGCATCAAATTAAATTACGTCTAGCTTAATGCTAGACGTAAAAAATACACTATATATAAGAAAATGCTTATGTTCCAAAATTTTATAGAGAAGAAGGAATTAATTTATGAAAACACTTAACGTAATTAAACAAAATGGTTCTTGCTGTACTACTGCTAAAAACAATGAGGTACAAGAGACTTTTAGTGATTTAAATAAGGAACTACCTACTGTAATAATTGGTGGTGGTCCAATTGGGTTAGCTGCAGCTGCTCATTTAGTGGAACAAAATCAGTCCTTTATTTTACTAGAGGCTGGGAGTGAAATAGCTCATAATATTCATACTTGGGGTCATGTTACACTATTTTCTCCGTGGCGATATAACATCAATAAAGCTGCGAAAGCTTTACTTGGGGAAACTGATTTCGCAACGTATGGAATTAGAGCTACCAGAAACAGGCGTATGCAGTAGTAATCTTAATAAATCAAATACATGTTGTTAATTATTCGACTGTTAGCTTTTGCTAACAGTCCTTTTCAAAATAGTAAGGGGAAAATTGTATGATCACATTACTTATTCGTAAAATGGCACAAAAAGATTTAAAAGAGGTATTAAAGATCTATCCAGAAGGAATCGATACTGGTATGGCTACCTTTCAAACGGAAGTTCCAAGTGAACGAGTATGGGATGAAGGACATCATGCTGCTTTGCGCTTTGTAGCAGAAGAACACAATAGAGTGGTTGGTTGGATTGCCATTTCACCTGTCTCTACACGCGCTGTGTATTCTGGAGTTGGTGAAGTAAGTATTCATTTATCGAATAATAGTAAAGGAAAAGGCATTGCCTCTAAGTTGTTTAAATCACTAATTGAAGATAGTGAAAAACAAGATTTTTGGACACTTCAATCATCTATTTTTGCAATCAATGCTTCAAGTATTCAATTACATAAAAAGATGGGTTTTAGAATAGTTGGTATGAAAGAACAAATTGCTCAGTTACATGGGAAATGGCATGATACCGACGAACAAGTGCCTTAGTAATATCATTTGGTCAAATAATTGATTATGTGACGACTATAGTAAGGCAAAAGCTGTTCAGATCATATTCGTAGTCAACAAGTGTATTTCAGAAGAAACTCATCGATAATAGCATTGATTAACATAAATAACACCTCTGATAATTTACAAAAATTGATAATTCGTTTAAACGAAGATAATTATCGTTCAAAAAATCGATAAACGGTTCACGACAAATTATTGAGGAACTTGTCACAACAAATAAAAGATTGTACGTGGACATGAATCTACGGACACCCGAAAAGTCATTAAACAAAAAGAAATAGTTGTTGATGGATAAGATCAATCTCAGTTGGATAAAATATTTGTGAACTTAAAAAGTTCAGATTTCAAGGATTGGGAGGACTAAATATGTCATCTGAAATGGGAGAAACACATCGTACTGGTCGAGACATTAACGACGAAATAGTACATTTTGGTGGGCAAGCTGAGAGTATTTTTAGTTCATTGGCTGAACAAGGTCGACTTTCAATACAAAAGAAAGCAGACGAATTAGCTGCACAGTATCTTGAAAGTAATCCTAATCCAGACTATTATGATTGTGTTGAAATTGTAGCAGAGGGAGTTTTGACAGCAGGGAAAGAAATAAAGGCTAGCAGTGGTTCTTGGGGAGAATCAGTAGATGCAGCACTTGGTGCTGGTGTTGAAATTCCAGCAGCAAAAATAGCTTGTAAAAGAATAACGATGTTGTCTTAACATTAATTTTTGAAAAAGCGTAGGCGTAAAAAGCTTATGCTTTTTGATATTTATTGATTTCTTTTATCCTCTCCTCAATAGTAATTTTAGTTGTCTGGACATTCTTGTCCAAAGTGTATGTAGATTTTTGTCCATATACAAGTCGAAAAATTATGGGGGGATTTCATGTATCTAAGCCCTCCTCCACGCAAAATAATTTTAGTTTACATAATATAAATACATTGGTCACAACTTTCTAATTATCGGATGTTTCCCATATTTTATCGTTCAAAAGGGGATTATTCGTTTAAATAATGCTAATTATCGTTTAATGTAGATTTGTCCAATATTCATAAAAGTTATTCATAAGTGTGAACAAACTAAGCTAGTTGATACCTTATCTTAACAAAGGATAAAAAGTTGATATGGAGTATTTCTCCTTATCAACTTTTTTTAAAACAGGCTGTGTTAAATAATAATGTTGATTTTTAAGTAAAATGTAGGAACTCCAGATATTATGGAGTTCCTACTGCAATTAATTCCAATAGTTAAAGATAATCTGTCCTATCGTTTCAGGCTTCCAGTAAAATATCTGTACCAATTCAGCACAATTTAATAAGCTCTTTTCTCCTGAATTTTGTTTAATAGGAAGGTTTAATTCAGCAGTATCTATTACTTGATAGAAAGGCGTAAATATCGTTGGAGTCAGACTAACGGATGGGCTCTATGGCCATAGTTCATCGACCTTCTTCGCTAGCCATACTAACCTATACCTGTTGGTTTAGAAAAAAGTTTGATTATTAATTACTCTAAACCCTTGACTTTACTGTATATAAAAAGGTGTCGTTTTGAATAAAGATTGATCAAAATGACAGCTTTCTTTTATTATTAATAACTGTTTATATTAATAATAATGATTCCTAATACAATGAAAAAGAGCCCTTAACTGTCATATAAAAACAGTTAAGGTTTTTTTATTAAAATTCTTTGATATATTGGTAATGTATGTTATATTACAAATATAACATACATTATACAGAGAGGAGGGCGGATTCCTTTGATTATTCATTTAGAGTTTGAGTCTAAAATACCAATTTATATACAGCTTATCCATCGTATTATTGCAGGTATTGCAAAGCAGGAGCTTGTTCCAGGTGAACGATTACCATCTGTTCGTTCATTAGCAGCAGATATAGGAATCAATTTACACACGGTGAACAAAGCGTATAAAGAGCTAGAACAAAAAGGATTTATTATAAATCATCGTCAAAAAGGAGTTGTGGTTAATCCAGAGGGAATTCCAAAGGCAGATGTATCTTTTCAGGAAGAAATGAAAGAAATATTACATCCCCTAATTGCAGAGGCCATTTGCCGAGATGTAAATAAAGAAGATTTTATGAAGCTTTGTGAAGAGATTTTTACTTCATATGTTCACCAGGGGGGAAGCTAACCAATGGATCATATCATTTGGATTTCAATTATTTTATTCATACCTATTTTTATTAGTTTGATTGGTATGCCGTATTGGACACGACGTACAGAGAGTTTTGGAGTTTCTATTCCGTCTGATGTCTATATGGATGAAAAACTAAAAAAAATGCGAAAACAATATGCTTCGGCTATGACAGCTTTTAGTATTGTTATACTATTTATTTTTTATTTTATCGTAGGAAAGTATTCTCCAAACGATGGAGAGACAATGGGGATTGTTTTATCGATAACTATACTTGGTTTTATGATTATTTCATTTTTAATCTATTTAGTGTTTCATAAGCAAATGAAACAACTCAAAGAAAAGGAGAAATGGAATGAACAAAGACAACAGCAGATTGTACTACAAACAAATTTTTATCAGCAAAAATTAATTCATTCTAATTATTGGTTTTTAATTGCTTTTGCTTTAGTAGCTGTCACGCTATTTATTACCTTTACGCAGTATGGAAGAATTCCTGAACGGATTCCAATGAAATATGATTTCTTTGGTGAGGTTACCAATTGGGCAGAAAAATCATATCGATCTGTCTTAATCATGCCAATAACACAAATCTATATGATTGCTTTATTCATGTTTATTAATTGGATGATTGGAAGATCAAAACAACAGCTGAATGCTCAAAATCCAGATGAATCAATAGAACAAAACATTATTTTTCGTAGAAGATGGTCGGTTTTCCTAATTGCTAGTGGAATCTTGCTTACAGTTCTTTTTAGTGTAATCCAGCTATCATTTATTTATTCGATTTTAACAACTTATATGACTGTAATTTCGTTAATGATTACAGCAATCATGATTATTGGTGTGATTGTACTTGCCATTACAACTGGGCAGGGTGGAAGTCGTGTGAAAAATGTAAGAACGACAGATGGTACAGTGATAAATCGTGATGACGATCATTATTGGAAACTTGGTCAATTTTATTTTAATCGAAAAGATCCCTCATGGTTCTTAGAAAAACGTTTTGGAGTTGGCTGGACAATGAATTTAGCAAATCCGCTTGCTTGGTTAATTTTAATCGGAATTATTGGCATAGCTGCTGGCTTACCAATATTACTAAGTAGATAGGAGAGGGGAAAATGGATGTTTTATTGCAGGGATAAATTGACCTCGACTAATATATGTTCTTTTGTAATATAACAAAAGAAACAAAGATACATTATTCAATAACTTTCAAGCTAGGAGGTTACTTATGATAAAGCAAAAAAGTATTAAAGGATTATTAATTTATTTTTTGATTGGAATCATTGCATTATTTTTCTCGTATCTTTTTGGACTATCGACAAATTCGACTCAATTAGAGCAATTGAGTGAAATGACGGGGATATCAGGACCACCTGAAATGTTAGGCTTACTCGCCGTTATTCCAAATTTTATTATATTCATCATTACTCTTGTCATTGGATTTTTCATTGCTCATAAAGTAGGTTTAAAATCGGCTATTATTCACCCTCATGCTAGAGATAAGTCAAAATCAGAATGGATAAAAGGGATTAAACTAGCTATCATATTCGGTTCGATTGCAGGAGTCGTTTTGAGAGGATTCGATTATCTTTTCCAACCGTTCTTACCAGATGGTTTAATAGAACTATTACGACCTTATAATGCATTAGAATTTATAACAGCTTTACTCTACGGAGGAATTCTAGAAGAACTACTAGTGCGTTTTGGTTTAATGAGCTTGTTAGTTTTTGCTTTTTGGAAACTATTTGATCGAAAATCGGCAAAACCTTCAAACTGGGTCTTTATCCTTGCCATATTCATTAGTGCCTTATTATTTGCATTAGGTCACTATAACATAACCGCAAGTAATATAGAAATGACCGCATTCATTTGGTTCCGAATGATTCTCCTAAATGGTTTACCTGGCTTGTTCTTTGGTTGGATTTATTGGAAGCATAATCTAGAACTTGCCATGCTTGCACATATGTTTACGCATATTGTCATGAATTTACTAATGTTGATTCTCTCCTTTTAAATAAATGCGGTGAAAATACACTTTGAAAATTTGCTTGTAGAAAATGTATCTATATGAGGATGTAGACAAGAAAGGATGAGGTTATATGATTGAAAAAAGCAATTGGATATACTGCCCAATTTGTAATTCAAAGACACGTACTAAGGTATGTGCCGATACAATATTAATTAGCTTTCCTCTTTACTGTCCTAAATGTAAACAAGAAAGTTTAGTTAACATAAAAAAATATAAAATTACCATAATTAAAGAGCCAGACGCTAAGACGCAGAGCCGATAATTTTGAGGTTAATATATCTCATTTTATCGGTTCTTTTTATAGAAATTTAGGTTCATTCATCTTTGGTGTTATGAGCTTGTTAGTTTTTGTTTTATGGAAACTATTTGATCGAAAATCGGCAAAACCTTCTAACTGGGTCTTTATCCTTGCCATATTCATTAGCGCATTATTATTTGCATTAGGTCACTACGGGTCAACCGCACTTATGACAGAAATGACCGCATTCATTTGGTTCCGAATGATCTTCATGAATAGTTTAGGCGGCTTGTTCTTTGGTTGGATTTATTGGAAGCACAATCTAGAACTTGCCATGCTTGCACATATGTTTGCGCATATTGCCATGAATTTACTAATGTTGATTCTCTCCTTTTTTATGTGAAAATATCAAAAAAGGACGTAACATTATCAGCAAAAAAGTTACGTCCTTTTACCAATAAATTGGATTAGAAGAAACTAATAAAACATCATAAGTTAAGGAGATGAAAGAATGGGAATCCTAGATATTAAAAATTTTTCAAAAGTGTATAAGGGTGGAAAAAAAGCAGTCGATAACATAAGTTTATGTGTTGAAAATGGCGATGTTTTTGGATTTATAGGTCATAATGGAGCAGGGAAAAGTACAACGATCAAATCAGTAGTAGGAATACTAGATTTTGAGGAAGGCGACATCTACATTGATGGGCATTCTATTAAGAAAGAGCCTCTTGAATGCAAATCGAAATTTGCTTATATCCCTGATAGTCCCGAATTATATGAACATTTGACAGGAATCCAGTATTTAAATTTTGTAGCAGATATTTTCGGAGTTCCGGAAGATGTTCGAGTAAAGAGAATAAAAGAACATTCTGGAATGTTTGGAATAACAGAAAGTCTTGGAAATCTAATATCCTCTTATTCTCACGGAATGAAGCAAAAGTTAGCAATAACTGGGGCTATTATTCATGAACCAAAGCTTTTGATTCTGGACGAGCCATTTGTAGGTCTTGATCCAAAAGCAGTAGTTGTTTTAAAAGAGATAATGAAGAAAATGACTGCTAAAGGGAATGCAATATTTTTTTCAACACATGTCTTAGATGTTGCAGAAAAGCTTTGTAATAAGGTGGCTATGATTAATCGTGGAAAGCTAGTTTATAGTGGTACGATGGATGAAATAATACAAAATCAAACATTGGAAGAGTTCTTTATGAAGGAGTTAAAAGATGAGGCATTTATCGATTCTTCTAAAAATTAGGATTGTTTCACTGGTGAGACTTAATACCCTAAAAGGTAAAGCCGGCATTGGTGATAAAATGGCTATTGTTGGTATATTTATTGCGGCTGTTTTCGGGCTAGCGTATATTACAAATCTTGGATATATGCTGAATGAAAATAATATGAGAGAACACATACTTGCATTTTCATTTTTATTGAGTACTCTTTTATCATTGTTTATAGCATTTTTTAGTGCTAGTGATGAGTTTTTTGGAAAAAGAGATTATGAGACATTAATGTCACTTCCTATTAAAACATCAATAATAGTTGTAAGTAGATTTCTATATATATATTTCTTGAATACGGTAGTATCTTTAATAATCATGCTTCTAATGGGAGCAGTATATTTCTTTACAGGAACAGTAAGCGGAGTTTTTTGGATAAAGATGATGATTGGAATACTTACAGTTGCATTAGTACCATCAATTGTAGCGTCAATTGTTAGTATATTAGTTTTAGAAGTTTCATCGAGAGCAAAATATTCTCGTGCGGTCTCTTCAATTAGCTATATTATTTTATTTTTAGTATTAGCACTAACATTGAGTGGTGGTTATAAATTAGATCAAAGCGATATAAAATTGATATTAACAAATATATTGAATCAGGCTAACCAAGTGTATCCAATGTTTTATTTGTATAATAAAATACTGGTAACAGGAAAAGTGGGAGATTTTCTTATATATATAGCAGTTTCATTATTGTTAACAGTGATTTTCATTATTAGTCTTTCGTTTGTATACAAAGGACTAAATACTAAAATTCGATCAATGAGTAGTAACAAAAAATATGAAGTAAAAACATTAAAAAGATCAAGTAAATTAAAAGCATTATATGTGAAAGAAATCAAGCGACTATTTTCGTCCACAACGTACTTAATAAACACAGGATTCGGAATGATCATGATGGTTATTTTTACGATTTCTTTAATGAGCTCAATCACAAAAGTGATGGAAAAAATGCCTATGGATAATATTAATACAGTAGCGACTCTGTATGGAGTAACACCATATATAATGTCATTGTTGGTATGTCTATCAAATACAAGTAGCGTGTCTTTTTCACTTGAAGGTAAAAATATTTGGATAATCAAAACTTTTCCATTGTCGAAAGAATTGGTTGTAAAGAGTAAGATACTTGTTAATCTTACGGTTACAATACCTCTTACGATTATAAACGGAATAATAATCGGAAGAGTGTTTGGAGCAACATTATTTGATTCCATCATATTAGTACTTCTTCCATGTGTATTTGCAGTATTTTCAGCAATATACGGTGTTGCTATTAATTTAAGATTTGTAAATTATAGTTGGCAATCAGAACTCCAAGTAGTAAAGCGGAGTGTATCAAGTATATTGGGGTTTTTCGGTGCAGCGATTCTGGTACTCATTGCAGCAGTTCCAAGAGTACTATGGTCAGGTTCGATATTAGGCATATATGATGTTGGTATTATTTTATGCTTGGGCATCGTAACTAGCATGTTATATTCTAAAACAATAAATGGTGAACCTATTTAATTTGGGAAAAGTAGTGTGAAAACGAAATTAATAAATAATACTGAAAAAAGTAAGCTAAATAAAGATCACAATTAATTGAAAAATCTATTAAAAAAATAAAGTGTTCCGCTCACTCGTTTTCATTACTGTTTGTGTCGTGAAGCGGACACGGGAGAGAATGGAGATTATTATGAATAAATCTAAAAAGTCAGTACGTATAATTCCTTGGATATTTTGTGCCTTGTTTTTTGTGTTTTCAATTATTGGTGTACAAAATATATCGGATGAGATTCCTATTACCTTCAACATGGCCGGTCCAAATTTGAACGGCAGTAAGTATTTTATCTTTATTTATCCTGTATTGTCATTTTTTATAGGGATTACTGAGTTAGGTGGATTAGGGAAAAAGAAAAATATTAAATTACAAGGAAACTTACTATTTATAATTATTGGGAACTTAGTAGTAGGTGGATTTATGGTTTATACAATCCTATCAAATTGGAATATGTAAATAGAGATATTCGTGGGCTTAAATTTAAAGATAGTGTAAAAAGCTTTATGCATTCGATTTGTAGACATGATTTTGTAATTAGTATTATCAGCGATAATTATTTAAAGTCAGTACATAGCGCGATTATGAAAGAAAAGAATTTTGTTTTAGAGGAATATTTAGACTATTGTCCAATATTGATGAAAATTATTCACAAGAGTGATGAACTTAGCAACGGGAATGTCTGAAGAGTCGAACATACAAATTTGTATGTTCGACTCTTTTTAATTGATTGGATAATTTTCTTTTAAATTTTACTGAATTTGACTGAGAAACAGTAATAAGTCCGGCAAATCAAAACGGCTTATAAACATTAGTTTAGTTCTTTTGTTAAACAAAGGTTATTATTAACGTCGTCGTAAAATTAGAGTTAATAGTAATTGCGGAAGTAGTAGGGATTTTTAGTCTTGTCAATCAAACCAACGAGACTTAACTAAAGTAGCAGACTGCGGGGGAATTTAAATGGATAGTTCAATTACTATTAATTCTATGTGTTCAATTATGGAAGGTGGACCGAACGCATATAATTCTAGAGCTAAAAAATAAAGTATAAAAATTAATAGCCTGAGTTATATGAACTTCCTAAAGCATTAGGAATGGGGGATTAATGCGTTAATATCATCTAAATCTAAAGTTAATAATTTATGGTCTTCCTTGAACCCATTTTTTCTTTGAAGTGGATGTTTCGGAAACTTAATCCGTTTGTTTAATCTACCAAATTCAAAAGCTCTAAGTTTTCTCAAGTTGGTGGCTAAGAATGTTCTTAATGGGTAGTGACTAGATAATGTAGGAATACCCCATTTTTGGCCACTCTTTCCCCACGCTAAAACTGCAATCTCGGATTGACTAACTGCAAATTTAATTTACTTCCACGCTTCATCGTCGACTACAAAATCCGGTTCATCAGCTTCCTTGGTCCTAATAAAAGGGCCGGTGTTAACAACGTACAAAGATCCACATTTGTTGTGCTTTGCAACCTCCATCATAAATTCTACTGTAGGATCGTTAGAACAAGATGAGGCAATACTCGGATTCATACCGAAGAAGGTCATAGTCGGTAGACTACTATCCCAACAACGGGATAAAAAATAACGTCTGTGAGTTGAATGGCTATGGTTGTTAATTTTGTATTTGCTATGAAAAACGGTTATATTTCTTCCTACTTGAATTTGGGAGGGTAGCTGCTCCGAGAGCAAAAGAATGATTTTGCGATACGGTATATCCCTTTGCTAAAAGCCATTCATTTAGTTCGGCTTCAATTTGTTCTTTGGAATTACCGTTACCGGATTCGATTAAGGTGTTTAATAACAGTGGCATAATAAGTTCCCTTCATATGTATTTGCACTTTACTTCAGATTCACCAATATTATAGCTTCGGGGATCCACTGATGAATTAGTATCGTGCGCTGTTTGAATATCGGTAGCAGCTTGATTTAACGAAACTGCTCCAATGCTAAAATAAATTCTACAATAATAATGGTATATCTTTCTAGTGTTAATTCCACAATTTAGTAAGTACATATTGAAAGTTGTAGGTGAAAATGATTAAATAATTAGTAATAAAAAATAGGTGGGATTGTATGAAAAAATGGTTTAGCTTTAGTATCCTTTTTGTATTTATTTTGATGGTTATGTATGCTTGCACAAGTAAAGAGGATAATGTTGTACAAAATAGTTCGAAAACACAGAACCAAAAAGAGAAAACATTGGCCGAGCAATTAGATGATGTGGAACTTGACGAATATGATAAACTTCAAAAGTTTTATATAGACTTTGAAGATTCTTGGAATTACGATACAGCTATTGGAAAAGTTAAAGAACAAGGTTTTTATTTTACTGAGAATTCCAATGCATACGGAAAAAGTGCGAAAGTCGCCTTAGATAATGAGGTTGCACCAATGACACACGCAAAGGAAGGAGATTACATAGAGTTTAGTTATGATACAGAATCCAAATTTGAATACTTAACATATTTCAATCAAGATATATTTATCACCCTATTAGACTATAAAAAGGGTACTTATTTTGATTTTAGAGACAGTACGGATTATCAGGGATTGTATGTTAATACTTACTTAGATAAAGCAGGCTCATTCACTTTAAAATATTCAAATGAGAATACAACAGAAGTAGATTACTTAAAGTTAAATTCCAAAGAAGAACAATTTAAATATATGAAACTATACTCAGATAAAAAGAGATAAGTAATTACATATATAAACGCTTGGATAAGTTATGTCCAAGCGTTTTTTCGTGTTAAATGACGTGTAATATGTTTTGCAAATACACTATATAGAGAGCTTCTTTTTAGAGGTCTTTCATTTCTCCAAAAATGAGATACCAACATATCTATGAGGCATCTCATATAAACGAATTAACTTTCGAGACAAAGGTTATCTTCCCGTGCTACGCAACAGGATCTTATGGTATAAAAGGCTACTTCATAAGAGAAGATAAACCAAACCACTACGGTCTAGGAACCGTATTATTTGAGCTATCAGAATACTTATCATCACCAAGTCGGATTTCAACCTGAAGTATTTACAATGCCGTCAACAAATTTGAATTATCCATTCAACCGCAGTCAATGACTAATCATTATCAACCTAATTATCCAACACATTTAAACGGTTACGAAATATTTAATAAAAGATAACTACCCAATTACGGGTAGTTTCTTTCCTAGAAAGGAATCAAAATATTCAAAAAGAATCAATTACTTTCTTTTTCTGCTCAAACTCAACATGGGTATAGACTTGGGTTGATGTAATACTTTCATGGCCAAGTAGTTCTTGAAGTGTTTGTAAGTCATCGTTTTCTTTATTTTGCTGTTACATCAATGTTGCAAAAGTATACCGTAAGTGATGTAGTGTGAAGCGGGTAGGTGGGAGGCCTGCCTTTTTCAACACATCTTTAAAGATGACATGTAAACCCCGCGGATCTAATGCTTTACGATTTTTATTTAGAAAAACAGGCTCTGTTGGATAAATTTGATATGATCTAAAAGAAGCTTTATAGGATGCCAGAAGCGGAATTAAGTGTGGATGTAGGGGCAATATCCGTTCTTTTTTCCCTTTTCCATCAATTCGAATCGTTTCATTTACCAAATCAACTTGTTCCCATGTTAATGAAACAAGTTCAGAACGTCTCAGGCCTGTTGTCGCTAATAATTTAAACATTAAGCTCATTCCGCATCGAAAAACGTGATTTGGCGCGTTCTAAATAGTTAAATAGCTGTTGTAGATCCGTCAAGGTCATATAGATTGTAAGTCGAAAAGTATAGATATTATGGGTAGTTGACGAAGCACTCTTTCACACAAAATAATTTTAGTTTACATAATATAAATATCTTCGTCATAAACTTCTAAGTATCGTTTAAAGTATATTTAAACGATACTTGCAAAAATTATTACATAAGTAATACATACATAAGTTGCAAACATTGTGTTAACTTTCTGTTTTGGGATATTAAATGAGGTATGCATGACATATAAATAAAGAAATGTAGTTATTCAGTACAATTTATATCTATCTGAAATATAAATTTTTACAGTAAGTAGAACGAAAGAGAGCATTTAGTTGACCTTATTGCAAAGCTGCCTTTCATACAGCATAGAGCCATTAATAGTACTTATTTCTCTCATCAGGAAGGGTGATGGCCAATTATGAATAGACATTCTTTTGGACTAGACCATAAGAAAATTTTATTATTGCTGGTTGGATGTCTTGTATTAATGATGATACTTGGTGCTTGTACAAATGAAAAAAAAACAAGTCAATCCGAATTTAAAAAACAATATTTTGAAGGTATAAGTGATAATTGGTATATAAAAATGGTAAGTGAGATGGATAGCAACAGGAGCTATATCATCGCTTATATTGGAGAAGGAATTAAACCATTAAATTTTAAATATGAAATATATGAATCTTCATACAACCCAACATTTGGCGAAGGCGAATTTAAAAATCAAGAGGAATTTGAAATTTATGTAAACTGTGGTGGGCCGTGTGATGCCCTTCCTAATAGTGTACCTATTCAAATTAAATGGGAAGGAAAAGAAGAAAAAGTAGCAATTCGTAATAAAAAATAGAATGTTGTCAATAACATCGTTCTATCCTAAACTTTTTGAATTATTGACATTACATCAAATCTCGGGAGAAATACAAGTTGGACTAATCTACCAATATGATGGAACGAATGCTCTACAAGTGTATGTACACCTACATTATCAGTATTTAATTGACCCTAAGTTAATTCAACAAGATCAGAACGCCGCATACTTGTAGTTGCTAGCAATACAACATTGCCATATTCCTAGGTGCTAAACGGCCTTCAGCTCGCTCTAAATAAGCTAAAAAGCGAAGTAGCACTTGCAATGTCTAATAAGTAGGTAATTTCTTATCAATTTCGGCTTTTCAATACCAATCAATATTTTCATTCACACCATTTTTAACGAAAGAACGTAAGGATGAAATTTTACAAATCAATTGAATATGGGGCCAAATGATCATTTTTAACACGTTCATGGATATACCAACGAACAAGTGCTTTAGTATTATCATTTGGTCTAATATTCGATTATGTGACTCTAGAAAGGCACAAAGCTGTTCAGATCATATTCGTAGTCAATAAGTGAAATGTCCGAGCGATTTTTTTCAACTTCTAAATACATAAGAAATTCATCGATAGTAGCATTGAGTAACATAAATAACACCTCCGACGATAAATCACAAAAATTGACAACTTGTTTAAACCGAGGTAATTATCGTTCAAAAAATCGATAAACGGTTCACAATAAATCATTGAAAATAAGCGGGGGATTGAAGTGATATATAGTTAGAGACGATTGTTTACAAATTTCCTAACAAAAGATAATTAACGAACTATATTTCTAAGGGTAAAACCAAATGTTCGTATTTAAGCTACAAAAGTGCTATTCGTCCATCGCATGGATACTTCATCATTCAAGCAAAACACGAATATTATATTAGAGGTATCTAAACTTAAATAATAACGGCTGTTTTCCCAAAAATTGTTGCTCTCTTGACCAAAGAAAGACTTAGTGCCTTTATATCGAACTTATTGTACTGACGGCGCTGGATAGTTGAATAAGCAATTTAGATACAAGTTGTTGAAGTAGTAATTATATAGCCATTGTTCAGATAACGATGCCAGGAAATGATCAATACATAAATAAATCGAAGTTACAGATTAAACAATAATTATTTGCTTTTATAGGTATTACTTCTGTAGTAATAATTTTCTTTACAGTTCCTAAATTAACAATAATAACAACCATAATTACTAAATACGAATCCATTGAAAAAGTAATCACAAGTAAATTTCTTGAAGCTGAAAAATCTAAAGTTTAGATAAAATAAAGTCACTAGCGTGGCTTTTTATTATGCTTTTAAAGGTTGAAAGGTGGAATATAAAAAAAGGTCACCGGAGGATAGTGACCCTTAGTAATGAAATAGAAGTGAAAGGATAAGTTTGTTTTATCCTAATAGTTATGAGCATTAGAGGCGGTGTTAGGTATTAATAACCTTTAGTCATGAAAGTAGCGCCGACAATAATTAAAAGAATGAATAGAACAACAATTAGCGCAAATGCTGATCCAGTTCCACTACCGTAGTACTCAGACATAGTAATTCCCCTCCTTCCATAATTTATAATATGTAAAGTTTTCAATAGGGATTGCGATAATTATCTACTTAATAAATTTCATTTTAAAAAATAATTTTCCAAATATATCAAAAGTCTTATTGAAAAAGGTCACTCTAATAAAAGGACCCTTAAATGAGGTGGTGTAAACCTAAATAAGCTTTACACATCATTCTCGCTATTTGTGATTTGGTATTAACAAAGACTTTTTAGATTAATACATGAAAGCAGCGCAGACAATAATCAAAAGGATAAATAGAACGACAATTACAGGAAGCTATTGCGGAGGGACTTAACCCTTATTCTTATCGTCAACAAGTAGAATTTCAACCTGAAGGATTTACAATGCCGTCAACAAATATGAATTATCCATATCAAACACAGTTAACAACTAATCATTATCAGTCTATCTATCCAAATCATTTGAATGGTTACGATATTTCTAATAAAAAATAACTACCCAATTACGGGTAGTTGCTTCCTTATAAAGGCAAAGAAATCAAAATATTCAAAAATAATCGATTGCTTTCTTTTTCTGCTCAAACTCAACATGGGTATAGACTTGAGTTGATGTAATATTCTCATGACCGAGTAGTTCTTGAAGTGTACGTAAATCAACGTTTTCTTTATTTTGCTGTAACATCAATGTTGCAAAAGTATGCCGTAAGTGATGTAGCGTGAAGCGGGTAGGTGGGAGGCCTGCTTTTTCAATACATCTTTAAAAATGACATGCAAACCCCGCGGATCTAATGCTTTACGATTTTTATTTAGGAAAACAGGTTTTGGTGGATAAATTTGGTATGTTCTTAAAGAAGCTTTATAGGATGCCAGAAGCGGCATTAAGTGGGGATGAAGGGGCAATATACGTTCTTTTTTCCCTTTTCCATCAATTTGAATCGTTTCATTTACCAAATCAACTTGTTACCATGTTAATGAAACAAGTTGTATAAAAAGAAAGAACCTTTGAAAAATTTTTTTGGATGATGATAATAAAGTCGTTTAAATCATAATTTAAAAAATAATAAAGTCATTTAAAATTAAATTGTCGATTATGCTCTTCAACAAACGGGGAAGGAACTGTTGCGGAACTGAATCTGATGAACTTTTGGAGGTCTGAATTTGTCCATCGAGAAAATCCTATCGATTGTGGCCGTATTGTTCTTTTTGAGTTATTTCATTTTTTTTCTCATACTTCACTTTAAGAAAACAGGCTATCATCCTATTCGACATGCTGTAAGTGACTACGGTGTAGGTGCTACAAAAAATTTATTTTTAATTTACGCTTGGTTCAGCAATTTAGGGGCATTGTCACTTTCTATCGTGTTGTTGAATGTAAAAGATCGCTTCTCCATATCCGCGTCCATTCCGATTTTAATCATTCTAATGGTCATCTCCCGTATCCTCATGTTATTCTTTCCAACTGACCTAGAAGGAGAAAAACTTACGGTTCAAGGAAAACTCCATTACTTATTTGCTATTCTTGCGTTCGCTTTTTCCTATATGGTCATTGATCGTGGAGGAAGTCATTTAAAATTACTGGAAGGCTTTAAAAATCTAAATCAATTTTTTAACATCGTAACCATAGTTTCTTCTATCTCGCTTGGGGCTGTTATTGTAACTATGTTCAAGCCTTTGCGATTTATCTTTGGGATTTGTGAGCGAGTGTTCCTGTTGTCAATAAACATTTGGTTTATTGTCGTAAGCATTTGGTTCGTTTACATTCTATGATAAATGAATGTATTGGTAGGAGGTTTTTAACAATTAAACAAACACGCGTGATTGTTGCTTTTATTTAAAGTCAAATTATAAGCTGAAACTATTATAAATAGTGAGTTCTTATTTAATGTCACACATTTTATGTATAAAAATTAAAAGGATAGAAGAGCTTAAACAAATTCGCTCTATCTATCCTCTTTTTTACCAAAGATGCCCCTATTTACTACAACAATTAAATCAATCCAATGTTGCATTAAGGAGCTTGTATCAATTATTAATTGTACATTAAAGCCTATTTCTTAAACTTCTAGGTAATAAAAGATATAGGTTGTTTTCTCAAAGAACGGGGTAGTTTAGTTGAAGAGTGGTGTTTTACATGTGTTCAACAATCGGGCCAGGTTTGTGGAATAAGCGTCTGATTCCTTCTTTAACTATAGAGTATTTCAGTTGAGAAAGCTAAAGTTGAATATGTATAAGAAAAATAGACTCGATTCCACTAAAATAGGAACTAAGCCTATATAACCCACTAGCACCTATGTGTTGCCACATACAATCCGCACATTGTGAAGAGGTTGCTTAATTGGAATTAAACTGAATAATTCGATATAAAATAGGGTCATTTTATCAATAACGATAATTTGATCCTTTTTGATTTGACAACTTATTATTCATGAATGATTTTTGTAGTCTCAGTATACTATTGATGTTCAGATTTAGGAATAAAAATAAAAGCAATATCTCCTGTTGTCGCTAAACACACCGTCAGTTCTTTTCATATTTAATATTAGTGTGTAAAGAATGGAAATCCATGATGGGGGAAATAATGTAGTTCTCTATTGCAAATAACAATTCAAAATAAAACAAAATCAATACGGAGGTAAAAAAATGAATGTCCTTGATTGTATCATTATAGGTGGAGGTCCTTCTGGGTTAAGTGCTAGCTTAACTTTAGGAAGGGCTAGGAGAAACATTGCATTATTTGACGATGGAATGAATAGGAATAGAGTGACACAAGCGTCACATGGATTTATTACTCGAGATGGGATAAAACCACAAGCGTTTAAAGAAATAGCGTTAAAAGAGTTGGAGAATTACCCGTCCGTTTCATATTTTACTGCAACAGTTACTGAAATCATAAAGGATATAGGTAATGAGCGATTTACTGTCAAAACATCTACTAGTGAGGAATTTGTTTCAGAAAAAATAATACTCGCCACCGGTATTCAAGAAATATTTACTATAGCAAGTATAAGAAAGTTTTATGGGAAAAGTCTATTTAGTTGTCCATATTGTGACGGCTGGGAGCAAAAAGATAAGCCATTAGTGGTTATTGCAGAAAAAGAAGAGCATGTACTGCATTTGACTAAGTTAATTTATAATTGGTCGCAGGATTTGGTTGTCTTAACGAATGGAGTTCAATTATCTAAAGAAGGTAAAATAGAGTTACAAAAACACAATATCAAAGTTATATCGGAAAAGATAAAAGACTTAATAGGTAATGACGGTTACTTACAAAAAATAGAGTTTGAAACAGGAGCAACAATTATAAGATCGGGTGGATTTGTTGCCCCATCTTATTATCGCCCAAATCAGTTTGCCGAGAAGCTTGGCTGTGAAATTCATGAAAATGGAAAAGTTATAACAGATGGTGTTGGTAGAACAACCCAAAAAAACATATATATCGCAGGGGAAACAGAAAGATCTAAACCATCCTCTTTAATGATTTCAGCTGCTAAAGGTAATAAAGCTGCGGTTTCAGTAAATACTGATCTAACGATGGAACGCTTTTGATTACGTCATAACACCTTCTGCTTTAACTAAATAGGAGCTTTGCCAATATAATTAAACACATCAGCGCCAATGTGTTGCCACATATACTCATCCCAAAGCAGAATTCTAAATTCCATCAACATATTGAATGAATATCTGAAAGAAAATGTTCAGTAAGGTGGGGGTGGGTCACTCTGATGTAAGAAATTAATAAAGGGTCACCAGGCTGGGAGGGCGACCCTTACATCGGAAATGTTAATACCCTGTATTTAAGAAAGTAGCGCCGACAATAATTAGAAGTATAAATAGAACAACAATTAAGGCAAATGCAGAACCATTACCATAACCGCCGCCGGAATAGCCGCAGTTACCAATGCCACCAACATTCCCGCCATAGTATCCCATAAAAAACACCTCCTTTCTACAATATATAATATGTTGGTTGCGGAGCAGGAGTATGGTTGTTAAACCATTGAGCTATAGGCATTAAAAAATATATTTTTGTGCGATAAAACCATTAAAAAAGGGCCACTTGGGATGGAGTGACCCTTAGTAAAAAGAATAGGAGGTGTAAGGCTAAATTAGCTTTACCTTATTCTGATGTGATAGCTATGTTTGTATAGTGAATTGCCTGTGAAATAGATTTAAAAAATAGAAGTACAGCTTTAAATAAATTTACAAGGTAGTTACGGCACAATATGAGGAAATTAATAAATATGGTGTGATCTACTTTTCATTGCGAATATCTAAGAATTTGTAAAGAGTCACACTTAAACTCCCATGAAAGAACTTAATCATCTTTCATTTTCTGTGGTGAAGAGCAGATTTTTGCGCTTCATGGATGGCTAACGGGGCGTTAATTAAAGATCATTGAGTTGCATAGGCTCTTTTTTTCTTTATTGAACTAACGGAAGTGATGAAAATTTAGAATATAATGTAAAAAATCACATAGCAATGATTTGCTATGTGATTTTTAAAGTGAGCTCGATTACTCAAATGTTTATTGTTTTGACTTTGACTTCGAGCTGATCAGTGGATTTTGATCAGCATTTCCATTCTTTTCCATCGGTCTAAACAATCGTTCTTCGGCTCTTTTTCTTTTTTGGCATCATGTTCGAAAGGTAATAGTTGTTGACATAAAGTACTCTCTAAATCCATCGCCTTTCGCACGTATAATAGGGTTGTAGATTTAGATAAAATACCCTACACAAACCCAATTCTCCAACAAAGTACGCCATTTAATTTCCACGTGCCGAAATATCTCTGGATTGATTTATTTTATTCAACCAATGTTCTTCAATTTATTGGATTTCCAATGTATCAATAATTTCTTTTAAGAATATACTAATTTGTTATGAAATTAAAAAAAGGGGTGTTTTTTATGAGTAATTTAGAATTGTTAACACCGGAGAACAGTGCAGTAATTTTGATCGATTTTCAGCCTCAAATGACTTTTGGAGTTGCAAGCATTGATAGACAATCTTTGTTTAATAACGTTATATTGCTCGCTAAATCAGCAAAAGTTTTTAACGTACCTACTATTCTTACTACTGTTGAAACACGCAGCTTTTCTGGTTATTTTTGGCCACAAATTCTTGACGTTTTCCCCGAACATGAACTTATAGAACGTAGTTCAATGAACTCTTGGGAAGATTCAAAATTTGTTGAGGCAGTGAAAGCAACAGGTAGAAAGAAATTGATATTTGCAGCACTTTGGACTGAAGTTTGCCTAGCATTCCCTGTACTTGAAGCAATTAAAGCTGGCTATGAAGTATATGCAGTTGAAGATGCTTCAGGTGGTACTAGTTTGACAGCACATAACGCTGCTATGCGTCGTGTAGAACAAGCTGGAGCAATTCCAGTGACAGCAATTCAAGTTTTACTTGAATACCAACGTGACTGGGCACGCAAAGACACTTATGATGCCGTTATGGAAATTGTAAAAGATCACACCGGCGCTTATGGACAAGGCGTGGAATACGCATATACTATGGTGCATGGAGCGCCTGCAAGCAGAAAATTATGAAACAAGAAGGAATAACTCCTACAGGAGGGAACACAATGGATGCTGGCGGTCCAGTAACAACGATTGTTACATGGAAAATACAAGAAGGTAGAGAACAACAGTTTGAAGCATGGAGACATGAAATTGAAGCTGCCGCAACCAAATTTCCTGGCCATATGGGGGTAAATCTAATAGTTCCTAATAATGGAACCAGAGAGTATACTGTTGTTTTTCGCTTTGATACGATTGAACATCTACGTGCCTGGCAAGAATCAGATATTCGTCGAGATTTGTTAAAAAAGGTAGAACGATTACAAGCTTCTAATCCAACTTACAAAACTGAAAGCAGTTTAGCGTATTGGTTTGTTACTTCAAAAACGGCAGTTCCACCGCCAAAATGGAAAATGTCTGTTGTTACCGTTCTTGGTGTATGGCCTCTTAGCAAGTTAGTTCCTATAGTGATAGGACCTATAATAAAAAATATGAATCCTATTATATCGTCCTTTTTGGTTTCTGTATGTATAGTCTCTTTACTATCATGGGTAGTAATGCCGATTTTCGGAAAAATATTTCATCCATGGTTACAGAATAATAGGAAGTAAACGAGGTGTGAATATGAATTTACCTGATATGATTTTATATAACGGAAAAATCACTACTCTTGACCCATCTCAACCTGAGGTATCAGCTATCGCCATAACTGATGGTTTAATCACTGCAGTAGGTGGAGATGAGCTTCTTGATAGTGCCACAGAAAAAACCAAAAAAATAGACCTTAAAAGAAAGAGAGCTATTCCAGGCTTGAACGACTCTCATATACACGTGATTCGTGGCGGTCTTCATTATAATATGGAATTGCGCTGGGAAGGTGTACCATCACTTGCTATTGCTCTGGAAATGCTTAGAGAGCAGGCAAGACGTACACCTGCCCCTCAGTGGGTAAGAGTAGTTGGAGGTTGGTCTGAATTTCAATTTAAAGAAAGACGGATGCCAACTTTGGAAGAGATTAATGCTGTCTCTGAAGACACGCCTGTCTTTGTGCTCCATCTTTACGATAGAGCACTTGTAAATCGTGCAGGGCTGCGAGCACTGGGATACACAAAAGATACCCCAGATCCTCCGGGCTGTTTAATTGAGCGGGATAAACGAGGTAATCCAACGGGCCTTTTACTTGCCTATCCTAACGCTATGCTTCTTTATTCAAGTTTGGGTAAAGCACCAAAACTTAATATTGACGACCAAATAAACTCAACTCGCCATTTTATGTGCGAATTAAATAGATTAGGTATCACAAGCGCCATCGACGCAGGCGGTGGATTCCAAAATTATCCTGATGATTACAAAGTTGTTGAACATTTAGCCGAGAAGGATCAATTAACTGTGCGTTTGGCGTATAATCTATTTACGCAAAATCCAAATCATGAATATGAAGACTTTGCTTCATGGGCAAAAATTGTCTCTCCGGGTCAAGGAAATGATAAATATAAAATGAATGGTGCTGGAGAAATGTTAGTATTCTCGGCAGCCGATTTTGAAAAATTTCAAATGCCGCGACCCGAACTAACTACGGTAATGGAAGCTGACTTAAAGAAAGTAATTTCTCTATTGGTGGAGAACCGTTGGCCATTCCGTTTACATGCAACTTATGACGAGTCAATAACACGATTCCTGAATGTTTTTGAGGAAGTCAACAGAGAAATTCCATTTAATGGTCTACGTTGGTGGTTTGACCATGCAGAAACAATCTCAGATCGCAGTATGGAACGTGTTAAGGCTTTAAATGGCGGTATTGCCATCCAAGACCGCATGGCTTTCCAAGGTGAATACTTTGTTAATTTATACGGAAAGGAAGCTGCCAAGCGTACCCCTCCGATTTATCGAATGCTAGACTTGGGTATACCTGTTGGCGCCGGTAGTGATGCAACTAGGGTTTCCAGCTATAACCCTTGGGTTGCTCTTTACTGGATGGTTGCCGGAAAAACCATTGGTGGTCTTTCATTATACGATGAAAAGAATAAAATTGACAGAAAAATAGCCCTGGAGCTATATTCCCAAGGAAGTGCATGGTTCTCTGGTGATGAAGGTAAAAAGGGAACCCTTGCAGTAGGTCAGTTTGCTGATATTGCTGTATTGTCTGCAGACTACTTTACTGTGCCAGAAGAAGAAATCAAAAACCTAGAATCATTACTCACAATTATGGGTGGTCAGGTTGTTTATGGAAATGCTGAATTTAAAAATTTATCACCTGAATTGCCGCCAGCATCACCTGATTGGTCTCCAACGGGAGTATATGGTTATGGTGGAGCTAACCTAGCCCACAATATTCTTTCTCACGATGCCCTTAATCACAAGTCACATCGTTGCAGTAACCCTCTCCATCAACACACTCATACCGTAATAGGAAAAGATGGAACTAAATGGGGAATTGGTTGTACCTGCTTTGCTTTCTAACTGATGTATGTACACTTGAAAGTAAGGATCTTTTAATTTTACCTGGAGGGACCACTTGGAGAGAAGATATTCATTAGCCTATCTTAAAAAAATTGGCGAAGCTTTAAAGCTTGGTACTATTGTTGCTGCAATTTGTGGTGCAACGGAGGCCCTAGCGAATATGGGATACTTAGATTCTAGAAAACACACAAGCAATGACTTAAAGTATATTAAAATGGTCTGTCCTAATTATAAAGTAGAAAAATTTTATGAGATGAGACCTGCGGTATCTGGTGAGAATTTGATTACTGCATCGGGAGTAGCACCTCTAGAATTTACGATGGAAGAACTGAAAGAATTAGATGTATTTGCACCTGACACATTACATTCATGGTATAACCTAAATAAGACTCATAAACCTGAATACTTCTTCCAGTTAATGAATTCAATAAGTAGCTGAGCTGAAAAATCAACTTAGCAGTTTTGTAGTTTCTTGAATTTAGTTAATCTTCTTATAAAGTTCTTGATTTTAACTACAGAGGCTTTAGTTGAATAACAATCTTCAACAATCGGGCGCGATTATGTAACAAGAATCAGCGCTCGTTTTCTGGTTTGTTGTTTAACCTTTTGAAGCGAATTCAACTGTTGAATTCGCGTTATTATAGAGCGAAAATATCAATACTAATATGCTGCTTCAACGAGGAAAGGGGCTTTCCGCCATTGCATTAAAAATCGAAAAATCCCCCTACCATCCTTGGGCGTTTCTTAAGTTTGTATTCATCAGAACTTCGCACTAGCTCAACAAAGTTTAACGCCGATATTAGGCATACACTCTGCCTTAGGTGAATATCTTAATGGGAAATTACTTTTTAATAAATGGGGTGATACACTTGGGATACTTTGTAACTGTCGAACCAGGCGTCAACGTATTTATCGAGGACATCAATCCAAAGGGAAACAAAACGATTCTGTTTATTCATGGGTGGCCGCTAAACCATAACCAGTTCGAATATCAGTTCAATTTCCTTCCAACGCTTGGATATCGTTGTATTGGAATGGACTGGAGGGGATATGGCAAATCGGATAAACCTTTTAGCGGGTATTCTTTCGATAGATTAGCAGATGATGTCCGCATAGTCATCGAGACGTTACAGCTAAGCAACATAACACTGGTAGGACACTCTACAGGAGGTGCAATCTCGATCCGTTACATGGCTCGTTACAAAGGGTATGGGGTATCTAAACTCGTCCTGGTCGACGCTGCCTCTCCATCTAGCGTTCCAAAAGAATTTACAAATAAAATCATCGTAGATACAAATCATGACCGACCGCAAATGCTGCAAGACCAAACGCGAATTTTTTTCTTTCAGTATATTTCCGAACTGAAATCCGATTGGTTCGTTTTAATGGGATTACAAGCGGCGAATTGGGCGACTTCCGCCATTATGGTCACGCTTAGGGATGAAAATGTTTACAACGATCTTGGTCAGATCGATGTACCCACATTAATTATTCACGGAATTCACGATAAAGTCGTTCCGTTTACTCAAGCTGAGGAAACAAATAAGCTGATCAAAAATTCAACGCTAGTTCCGTTCCAATACAGCGGCCATTGCGCTTTTTTAGAGGAGCGCGATAGATTCAACCAATTATTATCTTCTTTTGCATAACGACTCGGAATAGCAACATTGTCGCAAATAATTCGTAAGCGTCAAATAGCCCCCATCATAAATAGATGAGGGCTAATTTGAGGAGCAGGTGAGATTATTCGGGGCTTTACTTGTATAACATTGAGTTGCATATGCAGCTCTTTTTTACTTATTGAACTCCCATGAAAGAACGTAATAATCTTTCATTTTCTGTGGTGTAGCAATGACTTTATGCAACATTTTTTAATTAAGCTCCTCCAATTTTGTAGAGATCCCAATCGTCATTTCTTCTGTTACTTTAGGAAGATAAGACTTTAATACCTCATTAACCAGCGGTCCCAATGCACCACCAGCATTGATCTCAAGAAAGCCTGTTATCCTCGTTTTATTTTTAGCTATTACTTCTGCCAGGAAATAGCCACCGCCTGAAAGTTCCTCATTTAAACCCTTTAAATTAAAAGTAACCCTTGTCGGTTCAATCCATTCTTCTATAGTGGCCATTAGATTAATCTTTTTCTTTATGAATCCGATGTTACTATAAAATTCCCAAGTGGACTGGCGGTTAGTAATTTTTCGGTGTTGAATATATCCAGGAATAAGTGGAGCCCAGTTATCCATATCCTTAACAAAATCCCAAATCTTATTTATCGGTAACTCCACCTCAACCTGATGCGTTCCGCTTGGCATTGATTTTCCCCCTTTCCATCTCAATAGTAAGTACTTTATATATGTATATGTTACTTCCAACAAAGCGGGATTTGTCCCTCATGCCTGGCTGTATGACAACCAAATAGTTTCTAATCGTAACTGAACTGAATACTATAAAAATACAATTAATCATTTGAGGTGAAATATGGATTTCAATCCTTTATGTTATCTGGGGATAGGCGATTCTCTTACGGCTGGTATCGGGGAATAACGATCTTCAACAATCGGGCGCGATTATGGAACAAGGAAAAGCGTCTTTTTTACGAAAAAAAAGATTGAGTCGAACGTCTTCTTTTGAAATAATTGGTACTAATCAATATGTTAATTAATGGAATAAGATTCGTTAGAAAAAGAATTTTTAAAATATAGGAGGGTCGCCCATGGATAAAAATGAATTAATCTCACTATTCCACAAAGAACTTCGACAAGAGGCTCAAGTAAAAGGTTACATAAGAGAGGAAACAGAACATGTCGTGCGTCACATTTCACAGTTTGGTGAAAAAGGGTTCATTGTTGGTAGTAACACGAATGGAATGAGTAACTACGATGATCTTTATGCTGATACAAGACAGTGGATTAAAGATGGAAGTATCGATTATATTGCGCCTCAAATCTATTGGTCCAGAAATCATAAAGCAGCAAATTACTCTGTTTTATTAGATTGGTGGGGAAGAGAAGTTCAAACATACGCAAAAGTCCATCCTGTTAATTTATATATTGGCATGGCCAATCATAAAGTTGGAAATGATTCTGATACTGCATGGAATAATAAGACGGAACTTATCAGCCAAGTAATCGCCAACAGAGCAAATAAAAATGCTCAAGGGCAAATGCATTTTTCTCTAAGAAGTATTAACAATAACGCTCTTGGATATGCTTCTTATCTAAATCAGCAACTATACAATTATAAAGCTTTAACACCTACAATTTATTGGAAAGGCTCTGCAATACCTTTATGTCCAACTGATGTTAAATTGAGTAAAGAGTCTTTCGGCATGAAGCTTACTATTACAGATGAAAATAGTACTCAACCAAGGAAATATGTAATATACCGATTTGATGGAACAAAAGAAGGATCATATGAAGACGTTAAAAATATAGTAGACGTGGTTTATAACACACAAGGTAATACTGTTTATGTAGATACTATTGCAAATAATAGTAAAGTATACACATATGGTATAAAGTCTATATCTGCTACAGGTGTGGAAAGTAAAACTGCTTTTGTTCTAAAAGATGGAAATTATTACCGGTAGCAATAGAGCCAACACCTGAAGGGCCAGAGCAACCAGAAAAACCTGTAGATTCAAAGCCTGTTGGTAGAAAATAATCGATCTTGTTTATAAAAACCAATCTTAAATTTAAGGGATAAGAATCCATTTTGATCAATCTTTTTACAAAATGGATTCTTTTTATTTATCGTAAAATGCTGGCTTGTGAAGAATTTTTGAACAAACTTTATTTTAAAGCAACATTTTAATGAATTTTTATTAAAAGACTACACTTAATTTTATATGAGTGTCTGCATGTTCTTGTCCGAATTGAAAATAAATTAAGATATGTCAGTGGGTGTCCGGAAGTTCTTGTCCAAAGTGTCTGCAAGTTCTTGTCCATATACAGATGTCCATGTACAGTAGTAGACGAATCCAAGCCCTCCTCCACGCCAAATAATTTTAGTTTACATAATATAAATTATAGGAAGTTATATATCAGTGAAAAGTATACTAATAATAGTGAGACGAAACAGCCATAAATGAACAAATTATCTTTAATAAATATAAAAAAGAATCCAATTAATAATTCCAACTTGGATTCTTATCTAATTTCTACTTTTGTTCTAAAAACTATTATCATCTTCTGTGTAATTAACAATAACTATTCTTTCGCTTTCTAGCATCCAATAAATAAACCTCCTGCTCTTTTTACTTATCCCACTTCACCAACTCATTTTGAGTCCATAATTTAGAAAAAAGTATCGTCCATTCCTTCGCCAGTTCCTCATTCGATAAAGTGAGTAATTGTTCGATATTTTCATAGGCGGAGGCTTCAGTGTAATTATAGGAACCTAGCACAATCATTTGTTCATCAATGATTGCCATTTTTAAATGCATTTTCCTAGATGAAGGAACCTTTACTTCAATTTGATACTGCTGAAATTGCTCCAAAATTTTTACTTGGCTTTTTTTTGTCGCTTTACTGGCATCAGTGATCACTCTCACTCGTACCCCGCGCTCCTTCGCATCAAGGATAGCTTGGGCAATCTTTGGATCTTCTATATTATAAATGGCGATGTCTAACGTCTTATTCGCTCGATTGATTGCTTGAAGTAGCAAAGCTTGTGGATCGTTTGCCATTTGGCTAAAAGCAAAACTAACTTCTCCCTGATTGAAGGCGAACGGTGAAGACTGTTTCTTCATTATTTGATCAAACAGCAAAATATTAACGAGCAAAGAGCCAATGAGTCCTATAAGTAAGACCGCTTTTGAACGGGTCATGGCCACCCCTCCTGTTGAAATTTCTTTACTATTATATAGTATGCACTAAATAAGTCGAAAGGATGTCAACAAGGCGTCTTGCTACAATTTTTCCAACAATTATATTATATAGAATCTCTAGTAAAATGTTTTCTAATTTTGATAGTAGTTATTTGCATCTTGCGAAACATATGATTTTGGGACCCTTATAGTTGAATAAAAAAGAATCCATTTTTACATACTTGATAAAAAAATGGATTCTTCTAAGCAATTTTACATCTAATTTTGCTATACGATTCTTTACCGTTGATCTGGCTACGATCACCCAGATATATGCTATATTCTTCAAGAGTAAATTGGTTCATGTCTTTTAGAAAAATCTTTGTTTTTACGATCTTTTTAATTAAATCTGTCGGGATTCTAAAATAGCCCATATGTTCTTCATAACTTAATTGATTGAATCACAATATCATTCACAACGACTTCATTTGATAACGGATTAACAGAAATTTGACCAGATAAAAATAATAAATCTCCTACTTGAACTTTAGAGATTATAGTCCGTTTACTTTTGGTATTTTTCATATAAAAAATATTCAAAAAATACAAACTATGCTATAAAATGTTTTCTACTTTTTTCTCATTAGTAATTCCATCATTTTTAATATTTACTTTCCTAGTTAACGCACTAACTATCAAACTTACTAAAATATTTACAGTCAATGCAAGGAAACCAATGTTGATATCTTGTATGTAAGATGGCCAGTTTGGAAACAGCTTACTTAGATGAGCACCTGTAGCTGCTTGCCAACCTACAATCGAGACACCCACAATAATCCCAGCAAAAACACCTTGTACAGTTAAAGGATTTTTCTTCAAAAGGCTACATACAACTGCTGGTACAAATTGAGTAACTAGACCATAACCCATTAAGAATAATAACGTAATTGCTCCACCACCACTAAAAGTAAAGTAAAGTGCAACTAATGCAATCACTGGAACTGAATAGCGAGCAATGATACCAATTTGTTGATCGGTAGTTTGAGGTCGAATAGGTTTTACAACATTTTTCGCAAGTAATGTAGCTGCAGACATCAAAATCAATGAACCTGGTACAATTGCAGTTAATAACCCTGCTGCTCCAATAAAGCCAACGATGACTGGATTAAATGTTTGCGTGGAGATTTTAAATAAAGCTAAATCCACAGCGCCTCCTTCTAACTCTGGAACTTGCAAAATTGCTGCTGCTCCAACAAATAAAATAAATAATAAAAATAATGCATAGATAGGAAGCATAATCGCATTATTTCTTAGTGCATTTCCACTTTTCGCTGAAAAAGTAGCAACAAATGTATGCGGCCACATATAAAATCCTAACGATGTTAACATCATCGTTGAAATATACCATGAGGCGCTAAAACCTGAGTCTGGAAGTGTTAAAAACCCTGGTTTAACAGCTTCAATTGCTTCCCACATTGGTTGAATCCCACCATAATAATGTATAGGTAAGTAGATACCTAGGAATAACACGACTCCAAGAATAAGAAAATCTTTCATTACAGCTGTCCAAGCTGAGCCATGAATTCCTGAAACCATAACATAAGCAATCATTGCAATTGTGCCAATCCAAATTGTTATTTTCGGATCAATCGCTCCATAGGAAGCTTCGGAAACGATAATGCCAAGACCTTTTAATTGAATGATTAAATAAGGAATTAGCGCTACTAACCCTACAATGGCTACGAGTGTGCCGAGAATTTTACTATTATATGCCTTTTCAATAAAGTCAGATTGTGATAATAAACTATGTTTCTTTCCATAAGCCCATATTTTGGGTGTTAACCAGTAAGCAATTACATAGTTCAGCATCGCGATATTGTAAAATGCTACGCCACCTTTTCCGTACATCCAACCACTTACCCCTAAAAATGCATTAGTTGTATAAATTTCACCAGCCATTAATAAGAAAATAAAAATAGATCCGAATCCACGGCCTCCAACACTCCATTGTTCAAGGCTCATATCTTTACCTCTACTTGCCATAATGCCTAAAAATAAAGCAATCACTAAGAAAATTGCAATGATTCCAACTGAAATTATCATATTATTCCGTCTCCTCTTTTGCACTAGGATTTATACGGTGAACTATAATCATTAAACTAGTTCCTAAAAAGATCCATAAAACCATCCAAAATAATAGAAACGGAAGACCCAAAATATAAGGTTCGACACTTTTAATAAAAGGAATTCCTAAAGGCATTCCAAAATATGCAATGCACGAGAGTAAATAGCAGAGCCTTTTTTTTGTCATTTTCCCTATCTCCTTTTTAATCAATTATGCCTCGGCATAATTGTGTCTAGAATCGGCTTTGTGCTTAGGCCTGCACGATGCAGGTCAGTTAGCCGTTATCGCATGGATGCGATGATTTTAGGCTAACATCCCCTAAGAACTCCTTTCCGATTCTGTGACATCCGCCGGAGGCTTTAGGCCAACAGATGTTTTTTGCGCGAAAGCGTAGTGCTAACGCAGCGTCAGCAGCACCGAAGTTGGTCACTCAGTCGTTGCCACAGGACGTGGCGTTCTTAGACTGAGTTCCTCTATTTCAGCTGGTGTTTGGACATCCGCTGAATAGAAGCTTAAATCAGCATTTATCTCACCACCTATAGAGGTTGGAGACTTCTGTAGCTGACGCTTCACTTTCGGTACAAAAGACATTTGCTGAAAGAAGTTAAATATATTTTATTCATTTATTAATTGCTGGAATCCGTTATCAATAAATAGACTAGTTATATCTCTTTTATCAGGAGTAAAATGAACTTGTTTTTCATTATCTAGAAAATCAATTGTGTATTGTACAGTAGCCGCCACACCTAGTTTTAAAGCATCTTCATCTAGGTCGAAGTAAACATTATGGTGTTCGGCCCCAATCCCTGCTTCGAGGTTTTGTATGCCAACGAATGCAAACACACCTGGGAAGTATTTTTCATAAAACGCAAATGATTCTGATGCCATCCATGCTGGGATTGAATGTAATGCATCTATACCAATTGCATTTTTCACGGCATCCATCGCAATTTGTGCACAATCTTTTTGATTGTAGACAATTAAATCCGATTCTTTAGGTTCTATCATAAATTCATAGGTGCAATTATGCAGGTCACAGACTTTTTCTAGGATTCTCTTAAATTCTTTTGCAACATGGGCACCTTGGTGATCATCTAAATATCTGACTGTTCCTGAGAACTGTAAACTTTCAGGAATAATATTTGCTGCGGAACCCGAATTAATCGTTCCAATTGAATAGGTAATTGTTTTAAAAGGGTCTAGAGTATTTAACCTCATCGCTTTTAAATTGTTATAAAAATCGGTAAAACAGTCTAATGGAGCAACTGATAAATCTGGTCTTGAACCATGTCCACTTTTTCCTTTTATTAAGACATCAAAAACAAAAGAAGCTGCCATTCTTGGGCCTGGTTCAACAGATATTTTCCCAGTCGGAAGATCAGATTTTAAATGGATACCCCAAATTCCGTCTCCTCCAATTTCGTGTAATCGTTTACAGAGATTATAAATTCCTCCGCCCATTTCTTCCCCTTGTTCAAAAGCGAGAAGCACTCTCCCTTTAATATTGTCTAGGTGTTGAGTTAAGATTTTCGCTACACCTAAGAGCATCGCTGTATGTCCATCATGCCCACATGTATGAGCTGCTTGGTCAGACTCAGAAATTACTACTTTCTTCTTTTTTAAATTATTTTTCTCTTCCTTCATCGGAAGTGCATCTAAATCTGCCCTAAGAATTAAAGTTTTTCCCGGTTTTCCCCCTTGAATATAACCAATAATTCCGCCATTAGGGACCATTTCATAATGAATGCCTAATTTAGTTAACTCCTCTGTAACCACTCTCATTGTTCGCACTTCTTGTAATCCGATTTCAGGATGTCTATGGAGATCTCTTCTTATCTCAATTACATAATCTTCTATTGCTTTTGCAGCTTTTAATGCACTAAGCTCAAATTCAATTGTTTTCATTCTCTATACACCTCTTCCAATTGATTTTTAGATTCGATTTCTTGAAATTCTAATGCGATTCTTTCAAGCGCTTCTTTTATAAGTGGTCTTGGTGATGGGATACAGATTCTTTGGAAGTCTTCACCTTCAATTCCAAACAAGTGACCATCCTCAAGTAACACATTGGCTTTGTTATAGATACGATCATGAACCTCTTGAGCCGGAAGATCATATCCACTAAAGTCCATCCACATCACGTATGTTCCTTCAGGAATCCTAACTTTGACTGTAGGCATTTTTTCAGCTAAGTAATTTTTCACATACGCCATTGTGTCGTCCATATAGTCTGTTATTTGCTCTAACCACTCTTCTCCTTCGTTGTAAACAGCTATCAGGGCTGCAATTGTAAACGGTGATGGTAACTGCATCCCCATTGTGTCACTAAAGTTTTTTCTAATTTCTGGGTTAGAAATAATAACATTTGTACAGTGCAGACCTGCAACATTAAATGTTTTGTTGATCGCTGTGCACGTGATGATATGGTCGGTACTTTTTGCAACTTTTGCAATGGGTATAAATTTTTGTTTTTTTCTAATGAGATCCCCATGAATTTCATCAGCTACAATAATCACATTATTTTCCTCGCATATATCTGAAAGCCTTTTTAATTCCTCGTATGCTAAAATCCTTCCCGTCGGATTGTGTGGGTTGCAGAGAATGAACATTGTTGTATTTTCTTCTTTTGCCTTGGCTTCAAAATCCTCAAAATCAATTGTGTAATACCCTTCTGCGTCATATTTCAACGCATTATTTCGAACAACTCTTCCATGTCCTTCTATCACAGCTGTGAACGGCGGATAAACAGGACGTTGAATGATGATGCCCTCACCAGGTTTAGTTAATACTCTTACGGCTATATTCAAGGCATGTACTGTTCCAGGGCTGTATACAATCTCTTCTCTTTTGATTGTCCAATCATGTCTTTTTTTAAACCAATGCTGAATTGATTCAAAGTACGCATCTGGAAAAACAGAATATCCAAAAATTCGATGATCAACTGTTTTATGTAGTGCATCTATCAATGGTTGCGGTACGGGTAAATCCATATCTGCTGTAAATAGTGGAATGGTCTCATAGTCATACCTTTCTGTATAACCCATTGTTTTGATTAAATCTTCGCCATCCCATTTTAAGGAATAAGTATTTCTCCGATTAACCACTTCATCAAAATTATATTTCAATGTTTCTCCCCCCTCTTGTTATGTCATCTTTCTACTTAATCGCAATTTTCGACACGTTTAGATTAAATTTTTCTCAGTTTAACACCTTAACTGTAAAATCGTCAATATTAATTTCAGAATATTTCAAAAATTAATTAGATTCAAAACAAAAGTTAAATATAGATTTCCTATATGTTAAAATGAAGTTAAATTCGCTACCAATTATGGGGATGGTGATGCATTGTGGATAAAGAGAAGGTTTTTTATGAGCTAATGGAAACGATTTACGAGACATCTAGGCTTATTAGTTCATATGAAAATATTCCAAGAAAATATGGCACAGAAGATGAATTGTATATGATAGAAGTTCATACACTCAACTTAATTGGAGATCAAGTAAAAACGACTACTTCTGAAATTGCAGAAATTAAAAATTGCACAAAAAGTGCTGTCTCTCAAATGGTTGATAAACTAATTAAAAAAGGTTTAATAATTAAATATAGAAATGTGGACAATTATCGAGAATTGAATATTGAATTAACACCAAAAGGCAAAATCGTTTATGCATATCATAAAAATCTAGATTTAGAGGAATATCGGAGTCATTTGAAGAACCTTGAGCAATTTACAACTGAAGATTTTCAAAAGTATATAACAGTCTTAAACTTAATCAATCAAAGGACACAAAGCGTGCTAAATGACAAAAAATCAAAGGTGTAGTAATTATCTTTACAACTATACACTATTGGATAATATGGAAGAAAAGGAGGGTCTCAAAGTCTAAATTTGAACTTTGAGACCCTCCTTTTTACGTTATAAAGCTGTCATTTTTGCGCGAATATGGTCATAGCCTTTTCTAGATTCTCTGCCACTTGTTTTCCCTCCTGGTGGCCGCTTCTGCTGCAGTTTCCCCCTCATTTCTTTATATTAACTTAGTATATTTATAATTTTCTGTTGAGCATCTTGGGCTTCAGGGATTGGCATAACAACAAACACATGATTCATTTCAGGATAAACAAAGGTATTGATTTCAATTCCCTGTGCTGTTAGTTTTTCATCCAGTCTTATTGCATCTGGATATAAACATTCATGCGTTCCAATAAAATGAGTAATCTTCCCAAGTCCTTTAAAGTCACCGTATATTGGACTAATCAATGAGTCTTTTAAATCTTTATCAGCTGCCCAAATCTTTGTAATGACTTCCATTCCTTCACTAGCTAACATCGGATCCTTTTCTTCATATTCAGATATAAGAGGATTTTTAAAACTCATATCTACACATGCTGATAATAAAATAATATCTTTCGGTTGAGACAAATTGTTCATTTTTAAAAGATGAGCCAGGCCAAGTGCTATATTACCGCCTGCCGAATCTCCCATAATCGTTAATTGATTCGAATTTTCAACAGTTGCAAGCATTTCTTTATATAGGTTTAAAATTTTTGGATACGTATCTTTATAGTTAAAATGAGGTACTTTAGGATAAATGGGAGCAATTATTTTCGCATTCAAAGATTGCGCCATTTTATCTAAGAACCACCAATGGAAATTTAAAGGTTGATTCGTCCAAGCACCCCCATGAATATATAGAATCACTTTTTGTTTCAGGGACTCTTGGTCATTTAATGTGAAAACCTGTATGCCCTCAAATGCCTGCTCCTTAACATCACTTAAAAATTGAACATCATCCCCTATAACATATGGCTTACTATTTTCAGTTCCCATTTGCTCTACAAACTGTTTAGTGTTTTCAATACTAGAAAAACTCTTTTTATTACTTTCGGAAGTTAACCATTTTTCAAATTGAACACTTTCTTCTGAACGTTCTCCGTTATAAATTTCTAGACTCATTTTTGATTTTCTCTCCTTTAAACATTTTTATTGTTCATCTTGTTGTTTCATAACATGGTATGATTTGAAATAGCCTTGTATCGCTTTATCAAAAGTATTTAACAAGTTGGATAGAATGTCTTCATTGAACGAAGGCGTTTAAGATCTATACTGCATCTGGTTACTTTATTTACAGAATAAAGGTTGAACTATGCTTCGAAGTCAAAATAAAAAAACTTTTTCATCTCATAAAAAAAGTGAAAATGGGCCTCCATTTCAACTATTATAACAGATATATTCCCAAAACTTTCCTATTCTACACCTGATAGCCATGTTTCTTTTAATTGTAGTTGCTCAAACTCTTTACGTTTCTGTATGTAATCGACTTACTTCCCTCTTAACTCGAATTTTTATAAACCTAGATACAGAACAAATGTTCCCCACCCGTAAAATTAGCATTTTTCTTGAAAACTTTTTAACAAGTCAACGAGCTAAGCATTCACGCTAACATAATTTTCGTTAGAAAGTGTAGTGCGCACTCCCCAATCATACTAAGCCTTCTATGAGATTCGTGATCCTCAGGCCTGTGCTTTGCCTTCAGCTTCCTTCTGATTCCACGTACCACAGACACCCAACCAATGCTTCTGTCTCTCCGCTCCTGAAGCTTCTACCCTATAGTTCCTACGTATGCCAATCGTACAATAAAAAAAAGACGAATTTCTTCGTCTCTAACCATCTTCCCAAAAGCGACTATCCTTTTATATAAAGGTAGCCCTCAATTTGTTTTTTCATTTATGCCCTAACGTCTTTTCTTTTGCTATAAACAAGCAAGAAGACTTTTTTATTTGGCTATTTTCTCAAAGATAGTTGCTGCTGGTTTGGCTATCTTCTTCTACTAAAGACCCAATAGTTTAAGTACAATGTTTCACAATCTTATTCTATCTTTTTCACTAACCCACCCTGAAATCCCAACAAAACAATAGAGGGACTACTTCTTTTTTGAGGAACCCATCAGTAGGTAAGCAACTATATTTAGTTGTATTTATAAATACTAACGAAATAGTTTCCTTCAGGAAAGTCACCTATATATTCTAAACCATTCCTTGAATAAAACTGTTTTAACTTTTCATTTCCAGCCCAACAGTCTAAATATAGGGTTTTATTTAATTCTTTTGCAAAAAAACAAGCAAATTTTGTTATAGCGGAACCAATGTTTTTTCCTTGAAACTTGGGTAAAATGGCAATTTGAGATAGATACTTACCTTTTTCATCAAGGGAAAATTCATTTATATTTTCTATATCATATATACAAAATGTTCCTATTATTTCTTCCTCTACTAATAAAACGTACAAAAAGTTATTCTTTAATTGGTTTATAATTTTATTGTTATCCCAAGGGTATTCCCATTGGTGTATTCCTTTTTGTTGTAAATTTAAAGTAACCTCATTCAATATATACAACAATTGCGAGAAGTCATCGATTTTGGCTAATCTTATATCCACTATTTAGGTCTCCTTTCGTGGTTTTAGTTTTCAACAATTCCGCACCGTAAGTTCATTGAGAAAGATCTGCCTATACTACTCAAAAATCTTCAAGTAAAGCACCCCGTTAGCCATCCATGTAGCGCTAAAACCAGTGATACACCACAGAGAATGAAAGATTATTTCGTTCTTTCATGGGAGTTGAACAAGACGAACACAACCTTTTTACTATATTATCAATTGTTTCCTTCTTTATCGTAAGTGTTCCTTGTAAGATTAAGCTTTGGCATATAAGTACCCCCTCCTGCTACCATTTTTTTTGTTTCAACATCATAAATTGCATATCTACCTCTAAATTCTTTTTCTGTGTCTTTAAAGGAATAAAAGAAATAAACTTGCCTATCAGGACTAACGGTCTGATGGTAGTTGATATCTATATCGGGGTAGGTACGAAGAATATTGCCATCAATAGTTATATAATTTAATCCTTCCACCTCTTTAAACAATAACTTTTTCTTAATATTTACAGATGAGTCGGAGATTTCTTTAAAAATAGCAGTATCCAACTCTTGCTTTAATTTCTGCTTATATCTTTGATGTACAGGATACTTAAGGTCCCTTAATGCCTGATAAAATTCATCTACAGTTTCATCAAAAACTTTTTCCTTATTTGCAGGATATAAATATTCATTCTTATCTGATGGTGTAGTTTGTGCATAAACAGGATTTCCTAATAACATAGAAAGACTGAACGAAAAAATAACCATAGATAAACTGATTAAGATTGGATTTTTCATTTAGGTTACTCCTTTTTAGAAGTAGCGTATCCTAAATGTTCTTTACTATTCTGTCAAGTTAGTACCATCTTGTATCCAATTCAGTGGCCGTTAGTAATAACCATCAATTAATTCAAAACGTATTAATAACAGTCCAACGGGAATAATATTGGTAAAATGGAGGGTTCGAAAGATGAAAAGAATTTTTGTATTAGTATTAATAGCTTTTGCTACCTTGAATTTAACTGGAAATGTTGTTGGAGTCTTTGCTAATAAAGACAACGAAAAATTTAAAGATATTTATGAGAGAAAGGTTCCCCAAACATTCCATTATAAGTATGATTACGATGAACTTTACCAGTTCCTTAATATAAGTGAAAAAGAATACAGGTCTGAATGGAATAACGGAAAAACGATATCTGAAATTGCCGAAAAACGTGATATCTATCCCCAACAATGCTTATAAGATTTATTTTGTATACTTTATAAATCTTTGTTGACGAAGCACCCGTAAGTTTAATAAAGTAACTCAATGATATTAACGCCCGTTTTATAAGGCCACTAATGGATTTTAATTGAAGAAGTTAGTCAATTGAAATAGCTATTCTGACTAATATGTCAGGTGTTTCTGTATCTGCTACTTTATTATATATCCCCAACAAATACTGCAAATTATTTTTTTCAAAGACAAAAAAATTAAATAATCGGTCTTCGAAATAAATACCTTTGGTACCATCCTGAAGTGTATACTCCTTACCATTAAAGTTCAGTTTATTTTTTGAAGGACGAATGTCAATTTTAAAGATATTTTCTCTTATATCTTTGTTAACAAACCTGATTTCTAAGGAATCATTCACATTATAGTTCTTATCTTCAACAAACCTTCCAAATTTATGTGTGAAAGAAATTGAAGGTAATATTTTAGGTAACTTTATATCACTTTTAAAATGATTTTCAAATTCCTTTACTGCTACTTTTACAGATTTATATCCAGCTTCTGTGTACCCCTCCTCAAAAGAAGGTGGAGTATCGTTCGGATTTGCATTTACTGTTCCGTAATACAATTCACAAATAAATATACTAAATACAACCAATAGAAGAGGAATAATTTTATTCAATTTCATCACCCCTAAATTATATTTAGAGTTAGTGTGTCCTGTTCAGTTTACATTAATTCCTTTTTCGACTATCCTGCGACGTTAGTGAAATAAGAAACCCTATTAACATTAAAGCAAGTGAAAGCAGATCCATAGAAAGTAAAATTAAAGCTTAACAATCATTTTTCACTAAAGAAGTCGATTTGCTAAAAAAGAAATCGACTTTTTGTGTTTATTCAAAAAGACGATCTTAAATCAGTGCATAAAGTTTTTTCAAGATAAATTCACCTCTTTTCTAATCTTCCCGAATTAGAAAAGTGTTATCCATCCTTCTTCAACTAACCTGCCCCGTTAGTAAAAATACGTATCCATTAGGAACGCTAAGGAATGATTTTTTATGCAAAAAATGACATATCTTAAAGCGGTGTCATTTGTCAGTTGTTAATAATAATTTTTCAGTTTGTCCCTCCCACATTATTTCCACTTCAATTTCATCATCCTTTTGGATAATTTCGCAGTTTCCACAAGTTATATTTTTAAATTTAACGGCTCCAAATTTCAATGGGCTTTCCTCATCGCTACTTCCTTGTCCCAAACTGTTATATTGGATTTTATAGTCTATCGTTTCTGGTGCTTTGTTATCTCCTATATATTTAATACTCCCAGCAGTTTGTTGCTCAACATCGTTTGTAACTACTACTTCATAAAGAATGTCCCAGTTATCTCCACTTCCTGAAAAACTATATCTGTCCCCATCCACACAGCCACTCATTAATAACACTAAAGTAACCAATAGTAAAATCTGTTTCAACACAATCCCTCCTAATGTTTTTTAATATTCGCACTATTATTCATACGTAAGTTTGACGATATCTATTGGCAAATGTTCCAAACTATAACAAAATTTCATTGAACTAACCTGCTCCGTTAGCCATCCATGAAGCGCCAAAAATCAACACTTCACCACAGAAAATGAAAGATGATTAAGTTCTTTCATGGGAGTTGAATAGCAACAATCTTTTCGAAAACAGCCTTTTATTTAAATGTTTCTAAAAAATTGAGTTCTTGTGCTTTTAAGGTTTAATCTATACTGTCCGTGGCTCTTTGATAAGCATTCAATCGGCCTTCCATTTATGTACTATTACAAAATATAAAAAAGTTTGCAACGTCTATAGTCCGTGATTCCTCACTTCATGACGTTGCAAACTTAACCGATGACGGTCCTTGAACCATATTTTAAACTTATTGTGTTATGCGTGTACCTGCATTTCCGTCTAATGCAGCTACTGCTTGATCTATTGAACAAATAATGGACTCTTTACCTAATTTTGCAAATTCGATAGCTGCTTGCATTTTTGGTAACATACTACCTGCTGGGAATTGTCCTTCTGCAACATACTGTTCAGCTTCTGCTACTGTAATACGGCTTAATTTTTGCTCATTTTCTTTACCAAAATTGATATAGACATTTGGTACATCTGTTAACATCATGAAAACTTCCGCATTCACTTGTTGTGCAAGCTTTAATCCTGAACGATCTTTATCAATGACTGCTTCAATACCATGTAATTGACCACTGTCTTCACGATATACAGGTATACCGCCACCACCAGATGAAATCACAATCGTTTCATCAATTAACCGTTTAATTTCATCTATACCATGAATCACTTTTGGTTCTGGTGAAGGGACAACGCGTCTATATCCCCGTCCTGCATCTTCTGCCATCGTAAAGCCTTGTTCTTCTAAACGCTGCGCTTCTTCTTCTGAGAAAAATACACCGATTGGTTTAGTCGGATTTTTAAAAGCTTGATCGTCCTTGTCCACTTCAACCATTGTTAGCAATGTCACCACATTTGTAGCAATGCCTCGTTCTTTAATGTGGTTTTTTAACGCTGTTTCCATCATATAACCAATGAAACCCTGTGATTCTGCGTTACAAACATGGATTGGTAGTGGTTCAATAACATTTTTAGCTGCTTCATTTTGGGCAATAATATTCCCCACTTGCGGACCATTGCCGTGTGTAATGACAATTTTATGCCCCGCTTCTCGAATTTCTACCATATGGCGTGTTGCCGACACTACGTTTTTGAATTGATTATCATAAGTTGCTTCTTGTTTTGGCTGTAAAATGGCATTACCACCCAAAGCAATAACTACACTTTTCCCCATTTCTTTCACTCCTTAGTTAACGACATGTAAATGCCATATAACGTATCCATCCCAGATGAAGAGCCTACTTCTATAAGCCTGTTCATGCTTTCTAAAGATGGATCATGTTGCAATGCTGTAATCTTCGAACTAAATACACCTTCTATAGCACAGGTTAAGAAACGCTTACTGACAATGGTTGTTAAAGGTTCCTTGATAAGAGCTTTTAGTGTTTCTAGATGTTTATGTTCGATAAAATTTTTAATAAAATGTCCGTACAATATGCCGACTAGTATATCATCACCTGTTGGTGTTAAACCTTGTCCACGTCCAATAAAATAACGGAATGTCTCGTCAAGATTTTGGGTTGGATCTTGTAATCGATTAATCAAGGATAATACACGTGCTCGTTCAAAATCTGATGATTCATATGATGTAAATGAAATGTATTGAAAATTTTCTTTTAATTTATTTATATTTGCATGTTCAAAATCCATATATAACGGTAGTATTTTTACATTAAACACCATTTCGAAGCGGTTATGAAAAAGACGATTATTACGAAATATTAATGTATCGCCTACCTTAATATTGGTCTTTACTGTTTGTCTCGTTTGAGGATCAAGCAAGATCCCGAATGGAAATGTACCATTTTCATCGGTACCAACAAATATCAATTCTCCATCTTGATCAACCATATTTAAACCTTTTTCAAACATACTGTGCACGGTAAAGGTTTTTCCTTCATTTAATAATTGAAGTGCGATTGAACCAACCGCACTTGCTTGTAAAATCATCCCTTAAAGCCTAGCTTTTCAGCATATGCTGTGATAGCTTTCTCAAAACATTCGATTGGCGGATGTACTGTACCGGCACCAATTTGTCCGTACCCCGCAATTTTATGGGCAATACCAGTGTTGATAACTGGTGTGATCCCTGTTTCAACAACTTTCCGTGCATCGATACCTAAACATGCGCCTTTAAAGTCCCAAGTTGGGATAACAAAGTTCGGATTTTCGCTAATACAGATTTCAGTCATTTGATTACTTGTTTCAAGCGCATCATTAAATCCACCCGAACCAACAAAGCGTGTTACTGCAGGTGCTGCAATCATCGCCATACCTCCGACACCGATTGTTTCTGTAATCGCTGAATCACCGATATCTGTGTTTGCATCTTCTGCTGAGTAACCAGTGAAATATAATCCTTGCGGGGTATTAACAGGACCAGTAAACCATTCGTCTCCCATACCCGCAATACGGATACCAAAGTTTTCACCGTTTCGGCACATTGCGGTAACAACTGTACCGTGTTCGATTGTACGTGCTGCATCCATCATCGCTTTACCAGTCGCCATAGCAATATTTAAGAAAAATTGGTCTGTGTCAGCTAAGAATTGGATTACTTCTGTACGTTGATCTTTTTCAACGTCATCTAATGAAGCAATTACTGGAGATAGTTCTTTTAAAAATGCTAGTGAAGCTGCAATATTACGCTGATGGAACTCATCACCCATTGCAATAGCTTTAGCAATCAATACGTTGACGTTTAAGCCTCCATCAAATGTTTTTAAGGCTTTACTTAATACTGGACCTAATACATCTTTCATCCAGTGTAAACGATTGATGACTTGCTCATTATAAGCGCCGAAGCGTAATACTGCACCAATCCCTTCGTTCATTTGACAATACGCTTCGTTACCACTCTCCTTGTTAATAACCACAAGGACTGGCATGTTAGGTGACGTGATACCACCCATTGGTCCAACTGCATTCACATGGTGACATGGAATGAATTTGATCTTATCGTTTTCAAGTAATTCACGTGCATTCTTTTCGTCTTCTGCCCATCCTTCAAAAAGGATTGCGCCAACACAAGAACCTTGCATAGGATCTGTCATGTTTTCATATTTAATTGGAGGTCCAGCATGTAATAACACGTACTCTTCTAATTCAGGAATCACAGATTTAGCAGGTACAACATCAGTTAAAAATGGTGCTGCTGCTATGATCTTCTGGATAACGGCTTCGTTTGCTTCATTGATTGTTTTGTAACCCATTAGATTGTACCTCCTTCATAATAGTTTAAGAATTGAAGTACTTTCATTAACTTCTCATCGCCACCAGCAATTGGACGCCAGTTAAATTGAACACACTCAGAGCCACTGTTTTGAATAGCTTCCGTAAAGCTTTTTAGCCCAATATTGATTACACTTGGTTTCATATTAATGAAGGACATAATTTTCTCATCGACTGCCAAATTTTCTTCTGTATAATCAAATTTTTGTACATCAACGATTGGTTGTTCCACTTTTCCGCCTACAAGTTGTATAGCAGTGCGAACCATTTGATCGTTTGTCTTACAAATAATTGCGCCACTCTCTTTTAAAATCTCAATTTGTTTATCATAACCTTGGATGTCTTGTGCTGTACCTACAACCGTTGCAAGTACTGCCAGTTGACGACCATCTTGACGTGCACTATCCAAAATACGTCTGATTGTTGGTGCTAGTTCACTGGCCATATCTTCATGACCGCCGTTACCGATCACGTTATCAATCATAATGACTGCAGTTTCAGGGTCGTTCATAGATTTTTCAAGCATTTCGATACGTTTTTCAGGATCAATCATCGGATGTGGTTTACCTTTTGTATAAACATCATCACCTAAATCAATGATTTCATGAATGTCTGTTTTTAAAACATAGCTATCGCTTTTCTCTTCAGTCATTGTATCTTTGAAAGCATCTCTCACTAGCATAGCCGCTTCAGATGCTAATGTACCGCCTGAATAATAACCTTTAATACCAACTTGTGATTCTTTTAAAACAACGTTTACATCAGCTGTTGTCGGTTCAAAATTTGGTTTGTCACCATTTGATAATTGGACAGCTACAACCGCTGCTTCTTCAAGTGTATAAGCATGATAGATGTTCTCTTCTTGGTATGAAGGTTTGTCACCTAAAAATAGTGTTACAACTGGTTTATCAATATTTCTTAGTACGTTTAATACTTTGCGCTGTACTTCCTCTGCAGGTGGTTTAGAGATCACTGTAATGACTTTTACTTTCGGATCTTGGTTTAACGCTTTGATGCTATCTAACATCGTAATCGCACCAACTTCCGTCGATAAATCACGTCCCCCTGTACCAAGAGCGTTTGTAACACCTTTACCATAACGGTCAATAATTGTTGTTACTTCTTGAATCCCTGTACCTGATGCCCCAACAATACCGATATCGCCTTCGTTTACGTTATTTGTAAAAGCAAGGGGTACGCCGTGAATAAGTGCAGTACCACAGTCTGGACCCATCACTAATAACCCTTTTTCATGCGCTTTTTGTTTCAGTTTCACTTCGTCTTCTTTCGAAACATTGTCACTGAACATAAACACATGTAAACCTTCGTTCAATGCGTTTTCCGCTTCCATTGCAGCATATTGACCAGGAATTGAAATTAACGCTAAATTTGGATTGTTCGCAAGCTCCATTGCACGTTGCCAGTTGTGAGCTTCTTGACCTTTAGACGTATTTTGTGAATCTGATTCACCTTTTAAAGCGATCTCTACTTCTTCTTTCACTTCGTCTACTTTTTCTTCTTGATCTGTATCTACAACGATGACAATATCATTTGGCTTTGCTTTTTCTAATTCATCCGTGCCTAAGCCAGAAGATTTAAAAATGTCTTTGTTCGCTGGTGTTCCCATCATGATCGATACTTTGTTTACACCATCAATTGCAGACAACTTGTTGGATAAAAGCATTAACACGATGGAATCTTTATAAGTGTTTTCTTTTATAATTGTGTATAACATGATGATCCTCCAATTTATTATTCTGCAAATCTATTTTTTCCATGATAACGATCGTAATGAACGTCGTCTGACACAAGATAGTTGTAAATGTCGTCTACGATTTCAATACCTTCCTTATCATATTCCTTACTTCTTAATATACCGCGTTCACCTGGATAATAAATTTCTCCATAGCCCTCTGCCGCTGGCTGTGTTTTTAATTCATTGAGCATTGTTGTAATTTGTAGCTTGAAAGCATTCAAATCTGTGAAATAGGCAGGGTTAATGACGATATGAATTTGACCTAAATCGCGTCCTTTAGTTAAGTCTTGATACATAGAAGACACATGTATACCATGTGGGACTCCTAGAAGACTACCTGATAAAATATCTACCATCATCATCAAGCCGTATCCTTTTGGACCTGCAATTGGCAGAAGTGCATGAACATCTCTTGCATTCGTCGTAGGTGCACCAGTAGCATCAACAGCCCATGTATCTGGAATCGATGCATTTTTACTTCTTGCATCTAAGATTTTGCCCCATGCTTGAACAGTAGTCGCCATATCAAATGTAATGATACGGTCATCAGCAGACGGTGCACTATAAGCAATTGGGTTTGTCCCAAAATATGGTTCAGTTCCGCCAAACGGCACGACCATTGGATCTGATTGACACATACTTAGAGCAACCATATCTTGTTCTGCTGCCATTTCAACAAAGTAACCTAAAGCACCACTATGGGAGATGTTTTTCATACCAACAACGGCAACACCTGATTTTTTAGCCATTTCAATCGCTTTTTCCATCGCTTGTTTTGCTATTTGGTGACCTGGACCATTATCCCCATTAAAGACCGCAGATGCTGGTCCTGTTTGTTCAAATGTATAGTTTGGATTGGTTGTAATACCGCCTTTTGCAATTCGTTCAGAATAGTATTCAACACGTACAGCACCATGTGAGTGAATACCTCTATGATCAGCGTATGTTAATACGTCTGCAACATCATGTGCTGCTCCTTCATTTAATCCCGCTTTCATAAACTTTTGCTTCATTAAATTAAATAGTTCTTCTTTAGATACACGCATCTTGTTTACTCCTTATTTAATTAATATTTTGTGTCAGATTCTAAATAATCTAGAATTTATTCTTTTGTAACTAAGATGCCTAATTTATCTTTGGATAACTATCGGAGATACTATACTCACTTTTTATAAATCAATATCTCTGTTTGCATCTTTAGAATAAATGTATGAGAATGGTTCATCTAAACCAATCGCATAGGTTGCTTGCGGTACATAAGCGCCCATAAAGATATAATCACCTTTATCAACCGGCATCCATTCGTTGTCTAAGTTGTACATGCCTCGCCCACTTAAAACATAAGCGCCGTGTTCTTGAACGTGTGTTTCAATGTAACCATGTGAAGCACCTGGTTTGAATGAAAGAATATGAATGTTCATGTCATATCCAATTTCTTTTGGTAATAAGTCTTGGATTAATACTTCTTTCATACCTTCATATGCCTCTTGTTCGATGTCGTTCACATTACCTGTAACGACTTCTGGTGTATACCCTTTAAGAGGTTGATAACGTTTTTTGTATAAGAATAAGCGGCTATCTTCACCGTTATTATTATTTTCAAAAGTCAACTGTAAGTGGGGCGGTACATATAAGTACCCACCTTCCGTTAATTCGTATTTTTTACCATCTGCAAAAGCATTGATTTTGCCATAAACAACGTATACAAAAGATTGAATACCATCACCAGCGAAACCAGTTTTGTTTCCGCCTTGATTTTTTACTGTTACTAAGTAATCTACAAATCTTGCACCTAAACGTGGGGATCCTAAGATTGTTACGTCACAATCTTTGAAACCAGGTACAACATTATTAACTAAGCCATCTGGTGTGATTACCGCATAATTGTCTTTTTTAATGACAGAACGTGTTTCTAATAAACCTTCTCTGTATCCTTGAACTTGATTTAAGTAACCCATAAGTATCTGGCTCCTTTTTCATTATTTTTATTCTTTATATGCTAGTTCATAAAGTACATCGCTTAATACTTCAATACCTTTAACAAGGTCTTCTATCTTCGTCTCTTCACTAATGTTGTGACTAATTCCATCAATAGAAGGTACAAACAACATCGCCGTTGGAACAAATTGAGCAAAGATTTGTGAGTCATGTCCTGCACCAGATGGCATCACTTTATATTGATCCCCTACATTGTTCTTTGCTGCTTGTTCAATGATTTGAACGATTTTTTTGTCCATCAATGTTGGTGCCTCATCCATCCATAAATTAATGTCGTAAGTCATGCTATTTGCTTCAGCGACTAATTTAATTTTGTCTTCGATTTCTGCTGCAAAATCATTTAATAGTTGCTGATCAATATGACGACAGTCTACTGAGAACGTAATTTCACCAGGAACTACATTTACTGTGTTTGGTACAAGTGTGACATGACCGAACGTTAAAACAAGTGGTTCCCCAATTTCTCTAGCACGTTTTGTTAAGTCAGAGACAATTTCACTATAGGCAACAACTGTATCACGACGTAACGACATTGGCGTAGTGCCAGCGTGGTTTGCTTCACCTTTTAAGTTGATCGTGAAGCGTTTTTGACCAACGATGCCATTAACAACACCGATTGTTTTGTTTTCTGTCTCTAACACTTTACCTTGTTCAATATGAATTTCAACAAATGCTTTAATGTCATTACGAACGTCAGTCGTTTTTCGATAATCGAAGCCTGATTTACGCATCGCGTCTTCGAACTTAATGCCCTCAGCATCTGCGATTGTGTCAACATCCGATTTTTTAGCTAAGTTAAAGAAGTTTTTGCTACCCCAGAATGTGTAAGGGAATCGACTACCTTCTTCTTCTGCAAGCGATAATACTTCTAATGAGCGTAGTGGTTGGCCATGTTTAGCTTTTAAATATTTCACAGCCACCAGTGCAGCTAAGATACCGAATTGTCCATCTAGATGACCACCTTCAACTACTGTGTCGATATGTGATCCTGTTAAAATGGTTTCTTCCGGATATTTACTTCCAACAAGACGCCCAGTTAAGTTACCTATATCGTCGAAACTTGCTTCTAAGCCTTCTTCTTTGAATGTTGCTTCCAGCTCACGAACGGCTTCATTCCATTCTTGAGAATATAATAGGCGTGTAATCCCACCTTGTTCTAAACCACCAAAACTTGTGAATTTCTTATCTAAAGATTGAAAAGTTGATTGAATATCCATTACTCTTTCACTCCTTCCTTCTAGTACACTTTTATTATAGGTCCATACTCATAACCATTCATTGACACAATGAACAATAATGGATGGTCTTTTTATGCACTTTAGACAAATAATTTTTCATAAGGAGCAAGTAGCTCGGAGTAAATAAGAACGCTGTTAGCTATTGATTATGGAAAGGGTCTAAGAAGGCGTGTGAGTGGAGTAAATAATCAATTTTATCCTTACTAAAAAACAAAAACCACATGGTAAATCTATGTGAAAACTTAGATTTACTATGTGGTATAGTCATTATTAAAATGATTAGAGGATAAAAGATAGCCCGAGTGTCATGATACATACAAGTAAGAGCAAGCCTAAGCTATATCGTATTGTATATTGAAAGATTTTTGACTCATTCCCGGTTTGATTAACGGCGGCTGCTGCAATAGCGATAGATTGTGGTGAAATCAATTTTGCTACGCTTCCCCCAGCAGTATTAGCTGCCATTAGCAATGATGGTGAGATGCTGATCTGCGTCCCGGTAACTACCTGTAAGCTACCGAATAGTGCGTTATTATTTACAACCGATCCCGTTAGAAAGACACCAATCCATCCTAATACTGGACTAACAAATGGGAAGAATTCACCCGTTTTGGCAAGTGCAAGTCCTAGAGAGGTGCTAAGCCCAGAGAAGTCAGAAAGATTTGCAAAAGCCATTACAAGTACGATTGTAAAAATCGGTAACCATAGTTCTTTAATCGTGTCACCGAGCAAATGAACGGTTTGTTTGATGTTTAACGCAGGAAACAGGACACTCGTTAAAATGATAGCCAATAAAATCGCCGTTCCCGTTGCCGAAACAAAGTTAATATTTAAGATAGCTGGTATAGAATTGGCTTCTGTTACGATCGGTGGTATACGCATGATTTGATCATGTAATCCGGGAATTTTCAATGCGACAGTCGTAAAATCAAGTGCACCACCATCTACAAATAATTGTTTAAATGCAGGCAAGCTCCAAACGGCTATAACGCCAGTGAGGATATAAAATGGTGACCAAGCTACCAAAATCTCTTTCATAGAATAGTTTTTTAAATTTCCTGATAGTTCTACCCCAGGTTCATGGTAAATCGTTTTTGGTTGCCATTTCCTTAAGAATAAGGCTAAAACCACCATACTAATTAAAGAAGGAATAATATTCGCAAGCTCTGGCCCGATCGTAGTAATCGTAAGTAAATGAAGCCCTGAATAGACACTACTGACGACCAAAATGGCTGGGAATATCTCTTTTATTCCTTTGATACCATCTAAAATAAAGATGAGGAGAAAAGGAACGAGAAATGAAATCAAAGGTAAAAGATAGCCTGTCATTCTTGACAGTTCTAACGTTTCCATCCCACCGACTTCAGCACCAGTAATGACTGGAATTCCAACTGTTCCAAATGCGCCTGTAGAGGCATTGGCGATTAGGCAAAGTCCAGCAGCTTTAATGGGATTGAAACCAAGCGTCACTAGTAAAGCTGCACAAATAGCGATTGGAACACCTAATCCGGCCGCTCCTTCCAAGAAGGCATTAAAACAAAAACCAATAAGCAATAATTGAAGTCGTTGATCCTCGGTAATATTCGCTATACTCCCTCGGACGATCTCGAATTTTCCAGTTTTCACAGAAATTTTGTACAACCAAACAGCCATAATGACGATATAACCGATGGGCCACAATGCTTTACCTGTTCCGAGAATAATTGCTCCAAACGCTTTAGTTATCGGCATATCGAAGACTCCGACTGTAATGATAATGGTAACACCTAAAGTTAATGCTGCTGCATAAATCCCTTTTAATTTAAAGATTGTTAAACTAAGAAGAAATAGGAGTATAGGAAGAAAGGCTATGATGCCACTCACTATTTCATTTCCAAGTGGATTGTATTGTTGATCCCACATCGTTATCACTTCTTTCTAACGTAGTTATTCTTAGCATGGTTTAGTTGTGCAAAGGTGAATTTCTTTGTTCAAGCTACTTTAGCATGCTATCCTTGTTGTAACCCGCTTTTCAAAAAAACAAAGCATCACGTAGAATATTCTGACCTAGTTCAAGCATATGATTCTCCTTTACTATTTCGAAATAAAGAATTATACGTATAATAACTTTCAAAAATAGTATACAATCAGAGTGATAGGTTATCCTTGTAGCATCTCACATATTTAATTCATATTTTGGCTTTTTCTAACAAATATAAAGGAGATGATTCTTATGACAACATTAAAAGAAATCATGTCTGTCCAACAATTTTCTGATTTAACATTATTAAATGATGAGGGAGATTTAGAAAGAGAAGTAGAAATGGTCGATATTACGGAAACGCCTGATATTCAAAATTTCACAGCACCTCATTCATTTATCGTCACTACGGGTATGTGTTATCAACACGACCAATCCGGATTAAAGGATCTCATTCGAGAATTAAATGATATACAAGTTGCTGGCATAGGCGTTAAATTATCGCGCTTTTTAGAAAAAATTGATGATGAAGTAATAGAATATGCAAACGAGTTAAAATTCCCCATAATTAGAATCCCTGATAGTTGGAACCTTGGATCCATTACGCATCATATGTCATCCTATATCTTGGATGAAGAAACTGAAAAGTTATATTTTGCATTAGATATCCAACAAGAATTAAATACAATGCTTATGAGAGGTTTGAGCTTGGAAATGATGATTGAACGAATGAGCAGACTCCTTAGAGTCCCTGTGATGCTCTTAAATCCTTTTCATCAAATTAAATCGATGAGCCATCACTTCCAAGAACATTCAGAGCAAATTCAGAAAAATCTTAGTTACTTCAAAAGATGTGTTAATTCCAAGCAAATTTCACCTAATAATAAAGCATCTTTCCAAGAAGAACATATTATATTTGAAGTTCCAGCATTTAAATATTTTCCGTATTATTTGATGGTTTCAAATGTTAATACGCTCACTTATCCATTTAGTCTGCTTGCCATAGAACAAGCCGTAAATACACTTAGTCTCGCCATTTATAAAAATAGTAAGATCAAAGAAGCGGAACAACAAGATGTAAACCGCTTTTTCGAAACATTGATGTCTGAACATCCTGATAATCTTATTTCAGTCAAACAGCACCCTGAGTTTTTAAAAAAACACCTTATTCAACCATCCAATTTCTATCAAGTGATCGTTTGTGCGATTGATCAAGAAAGGGATGTGGAAAATAATATCTATTTGAATGAGCGCTATCAAATGACTTTTGAATGGCTAACACATAAGTTGACTGACATTGATCCTTCTATAAGTGTTTATAGGTCTCCAGGTAATCATCGGTTTACGATACTATTACAAACTAAACATCAATATTATTTAGATTACTGCAAATATATCCAAAAAGAGTATCAAAAACTTTTTAATAGCACACTGTCATTCGGTATTGGGAATGAAGTTACTGAATTCTCACATTTACCACTCTCTTATTTTGAAGCGAATGAAGCTTTTGATCATAAGTCTGAAAGTAGTAAAGTTGAATTTATAGAACTCTATAAATCTAAAAGTGTAGAAGAATTGTTACAACTCATTCCAGCCAATAAATTAAAACCGTTTATCACGTATACACTAGGTTCATTAGCCTATCCGAAAACGACAAAAGAAAAAGAACTAAAACATACATTGAAAATCTATTTGGCGAATCATTGTGATCTGACAAAGACTTCTGAAGATATATTTATTCATCGGAACACGGTAAAATATCGTATTAAAAAATGTGAAGAGATTTTAGGTCAGTCTATCGAATCGCCTGATATTTCATTGGATCTACGATTAGCATTATTTGCGTCAGAGAAAGTAAATTTTTAAACTAAAAAATCCCGCTAAAAAGCTGTTATGAATGCTTTTTAGCGGGATTCTTTTTGCCTATTTTACCGAAACACTTGCTTCCCCACCTCAATTATGAGCAAGCAAATAGTGTAGCTCCTACTTACGATGTTATCATGAAACCGGCGCTTATTCGATTGAATCCACATATACGTTTAAATGAATTCTCTGTTAGGAGACCCATTAATTAATGACATGAAGCTGCTTTAACACCCCTTCAAAGAACATCGCCGCTTCCACCCGCATCGTATGATCCTAGGGTGCAAATTGATTAGCATTACTCCCCCTGAGCCCTCAGCCCCATTGGGCACCGCAGGACTCCTGCTAGTTGCCACTCAGTAGACGCGTGTCAATTGCGACGAGCCGTACGCTCTATGCCATCAGCGATTACTTTGTACAGTTGGTGCGGCAGGTCGTGACCCATGCCGTCAACCAACATTAGCTCGGCGCCCGGGATGGCAAAAGCTGTGTCCTCGCCACATGCCTGGACGAACAAAGGATCCTCTACCCCATGAATGACAAGTACTGGTACTTTTATAGTTGCCAGCCGCGGACGACGGTCACCGGAGACAGCCATTGCAGCAATTTGTCGTCCGACACTGCCTGGATCGTAGGCTCGCTGGACTTCCTCCAGAATGAGCGCCCGATAAGCATCCTCTTCAAACGGATAGCCGGTGCCGGCGATGTGTTTGGCAAAAAATAGACTGTGCGCCAAAAATCCTGCTTCATCCTCAAATGGGTTCGGCGCCGGTTTAGTCATCATCGCTATGACATCTGGGGAAGTTTGCGGAAGTGCTGGATTACCGGAACTGGACATAATGGATGTGAGCGATAATACCCGTTCAGGATACTCACTAGCTGCAACCTGGGCGATCATTCCGCCCATAGACCTGCCAACGAAGTGTGCCTGGTCAATTGACAGGGCGTCAAGTAGTCCGATAGCGTCGTTGGACATGTCATCGAGAGTGTAAGGGATATCCGGTTGCTGGCCCGACATGAGAGCAGTGGCTAGTGCGTCAAAATCCAACGTCGGATAATCGCTAAAGTGCGTTGAGCAACCTACGTCGCGATTGTCAAAGCGGATTACGCGAAAGCCCCGCGCCGCTAATATCCGACAAAACGAATCCGTCCATCGGATCATCTGGGTTCCCAGCCCGGCGATTAGAATAATAGCCTCGTCATTTTCGTTACCGAAACTGTCATAGGCCAAATTGACATCGTTGACTTTTAGGATTTTCATATTTATGTTCTCCTCTTTTTATTTTGATATCGTAAGTTCTGTCATAGGCAGAAGGCGTGAATCTTCAATCGCTGCGGTCCGATGACCGATACCCGCCATGTAGTTCTGATTACTTAAAAAAGCAAGAAACGACTACGCGCAGCTCTGGCGAATCATCATGACAAGATCCTATATTTCGTCTTCGAATCCAATAAGAAACTCACCACCATCGCCAAGAAACATCACTTCACCTCGCTTTCAAGTGGTGCCGGAGCTTTTAACCACTATATCGAGCACACCCTCCCATTTCTAATTGGAATCTCCGGTGTTAGCTCAGGATGTGCTATGTAATCAACAATTTCACGAAGACGCAATATTGGTGGTAGTCCCCTGCCATAGCTGTCATTATATACGGATAGTATTCATTTTAAAAACTACCAACCTACAACAAACATTATATTATTATGTTTGTTAATAATCAAACGTTTTCAATTTACGTTTATTTTTTCCGAAAGCAACATAGTGATGAATAAAAATAAGCAATTGAAACAAATTCAATCTCTTAAGAATGAGAAAATAAAATTAATAAATCTAGCTACAATGTATATGAATACATCAGTAACACCTATTACCTCCAAGAAGTATTATAGCTTCTCTTGTTATACCAGACCTAAGTCCTAACCAACCTCAGACATATTTTTACAAGTAGGGGGTGAACAGTTTAGTTGACGGGATCAATGTCCCACTCCCCGTATGTTCTACTCTGGCTACTGATAGATTAAATCTAAATAAAAAAAGTTCAACCAGAAAGTCCTGGCTGAACTATGTAATACGAACGCACTCTTTAGTTGAAGAACAAAAAATTAAAAGAATTCATATAACCCATTTACAAAATAATCATATACGTTATCATTAATAATCTTTTCCCCGTATCCTTCCAAAAAAATCTCTTTATCTATTTCATTTTCAAAGGCATTGGGTTTTGGGCGTATAGCCAATGATACGTCATATCTTGGGTCTCCATAAGCTCCACTTCCCCAATCAATTACTCCTGTAATTACTCCGTTGGAAACTAAAACATTATCAATTGTAAAATCTCCGTGAATTAAAGTTTGTTTAAAGAAGTTTGGTTTATTTGTTTTAATTTTTTCTAATAATTTCTCATTTCCATCCACTTTATAATTTTTCAAATTATATTCAGCTTGATTTAACATTTGATCAATCCATTTTCGTTCAAAAATTAGCTCTTTTGGACAAGGGGTTGTATGGATTTGAAATAGGAGTGCACCAAAATTAAATATCATTTCTTGCCGTTTCTCTTTATTTTTCTCGGTGAATAAAGCAGTCCTTAATGTCTCCCCCTCTAAAAATTCAAATAGAGCCCAGGAATCCCTTTTGTTTTGTTGTTCAACAAATTTCTTTACTTTTGGAACAGGTAGTTTTGTTTGATTAGTCAAACAGTTTAGTACAGATATTTCTCTATTAAGCCAAGAACAAAATAATTCTCCCTTTGTCCTTTTCAATACATACAATTAGCCCAACATCAGAGGTGTAACCTTGCCGTGGAAATCTTATAGAATTAATTTTGTTAAGATATTCTTTTATTTCACTTGGAATTTCATCGATATGTATTGGTTGCATTGAGTACACCTCGTTTAATAAGCATTTTTACTATTTAATTCTTAATCTATAATCATAATCCCTTCTTCACTTAACTGCTCCGTTTGTGAAGTATTTATTTTTCTATGTATACTCTTTCTAGTAAATTGGAAATAATTCCTCTATAAAATAAAAATCATATTTTTGGAGGAATATATTTTGTTAATGCCAAAAGCATGGAAACATATGAATCTGAAATAGATCCAGCAATTTTGTTACTGAAAGAAATCCACATTATATTAGTCTTGCAAATAAGGTATCTCATTAAACGAATATCCAGACGTGCTGGAATTAATAAAGATATACACCCCAATGCATTAAGACAGAGAAACACCATAATAAATTTTTCTCCGTTCAATTAATACTCCTGTTAGTTTAAACAAATTTTATATTTCTCTTGAAGGAATTTTCCACCAAAGCATAAAGTGTACCTGTAATACCAAAAATGATAATTGAAGTAATAATGCTAAAATTATATTTCTCCATAAAAAGAAAATCATATATTTTTTCAAAAGCAAACACCCCTATTACTCCACTAAGACAGGTGAATATTACCACTCTAAACAGTAAGGATTCTACAAACTTACTTACGACAAATGTTAGTGGTAAAAATGAAATAGGATATAAAATAAACGTAAAAGATGCCGCAACAAACAAATAAATAAGTGCATATCCCGACGTTATGATTTTATTTCCTTCTACTACATCTAATCCAAATGCTGCAAAGGAAAACAACAATCCAAAAGGTATCCACATTATTAAACAATGATAAAAAGTTTTCATACTATTATCCTCCTATGAATTTAATAATATTGACTTCATAGGAGCCAGACGAAAAAAGTGGAATAAAGTTACAAACCTTCATTTAACTACTCTGTCCTGTTCGTTCAATAAGAAAAATGAAGTGAAAGTAATTCCGGCTAACCTTTTTCAAAACGGTACTACTTTCTTATAAACGGAGCATCTTTGTTTCAAACTTACACCTAGAGAAGTATGAATTTATCCATGCTGGGGTTGGTGATTCAGTCGAAAAACACTGTTAAACTAAATACACACTAACTAGTGATTCAATCGAAAAGGCAGAAGTGACAAGGATTTGTTCCTTGTTACTACTGCCTAATTCAGTCGTTATATCGAACTCGGATTGCATGGAGTTGTATAATTCATCTAGAGAATTAGCTTCTTCATGGGAAGACCACGCTGCCTTTGGACAGCAATAACAAAACTACCTATCAGCAGGAGATGTATTAAACCTCCACTGATAGGTAGTTTTACTTTATTCATTAGTTAGGGGATTGATTGTTTTCTTCTCTTTCACCATCACGGCAAGGAAGAATAAAATCGCTGCTGCTGCAAGAAGTATTGCTGCAATATAGAATGCTAATACTTTCGAACCAGTGATATCTCCAATATAACCTGTAAGAGTTGGCGCAATAACTGATGAAGTCATTCCAAAGAAGTTAAAGATACCTAGTGCTTTGGCCATGCTGTTGGAAGGTACTGAATCCGTTACATATGTGATTAAAACTGGATCAATGGCAAGTTTACCTAATAAACCGTATAAAACTAATGCTGCATAAAGGACAGAAGGGTTAGGTGCAAATACGGTTAAACTAATTGTTACGGCTGCACCAATTAACAAGAAGATAATTAATTTCTGACGCATATGTGCATTTTTGTCAATATACTTAGAAAATATCAATGCACCAGGTACTGCTGTGACTGCAACTAAAGCAGCTACATATCCTACTGAACCTTGTTCGAATCCTTTTTCTGCGACAAGGAATGATGGTAACCATGTCACAATCATGTAATAACCATAACATGTTGCAAAATAGACGAAATAAATAACTAATTTTTTTAGCGAGAATAATTCTACGCCTTGAGATACTGTGGCTTGTGTTGTTTCCTTATCTTCAGAAGTTTCATTTGTAGCTGTTCTTTTGTCTAGTTTAACAAATAACGCAAACACAAATGTTACTGCTACTATTAAGACTGCTATAATATAAAGCATGTAATTCCATTGGATTTCAAGGCCACCTACTAATACTGATGAGCCTACTAGACCAATAACCATCCCTAATGCCGAACCACTATTGATGATTGCATTAGAAAAGCTTTTCTTATCTTTTGGCATATATTTAGCTGATAGAGAGAAAGCCGCACCATAGTATGAGCCAGTCGAAAGACCTGCCATTAAGGCGCCTACATAAACTTGAGTGATTGTCGTGCTTGATCCAATGACGATTGCTGCTAATGCAAAAATGATAAACGCAGGGATTAATACTCGTTTTTGTCCAAATTTATCAACGAGTATTCCTGATGGAATTTGCATACCAGTATAGGCAAAGAAATAAATAGAGGCAATAAGTCCTACTTGAGTATCGCTAATATTACCAAGCGATTCTTGAATTTGTGGATATATTGGTGTAAGTATTGTACGATAAATCCAAATAGCTACCCAACCTAAACACAGTGCAAAAATGATTTTTTTGTAATAATTCGGGTCATGTTTAACTTTTTGTTCCATGCTTGACACTCCCATTTTTTTGTATTTACTTATGTTGTTACTTATGTTATTACTAACTTGATTGTAGGTTACGAGCAACTAAATAACATTGTTCACTTTGAACAAAAATAAAAATAACTTTGCACATTTTAGACAAAAGGGAATTTTTAAAATAGTTTCAATTTTGTCCAAACGTACGAATCCTATCTTTGTTTTACTGTTGAACTTCGAGGGACTGTCTAAAAAGACTAATAAAAAAAACGGATTGAGGAATTTTTTTATTTCCTCAATCCGCTTCCCTAGTAAATTTTGTTGGACATATAATAAAAGGCTGCCAAAAAATCAGATGTAAATCTGACTTTTTGGACAACCTCATTGTAAGATCCACTTATTCCCGTGAAATCGTGTTAACCTCTCTTTTTTACGATGAAAACTAGTTAATCAACAGACGCGATAGTTAACTCTATACTATTGATGCGGAATAAAACCAATTGGTGTTGGACCCGCAATTCCTAACATTACAAAATCTTTATCAGAAGTATTAGTCATACCGTGCTTTTCACCCGGACGCGCAACAACAACATCACCGGCTTTAATTTGGACCATTTCACCACATTCTGGATAAAAATCTGCTGTTCCTTCAATAACAATCCAAATATCATCCGCTTGCTTGTGCGAGTGAATGGGCAAATTTTGTCCTGGCCGCATACACCAAACAGCTCCTACAGTATTAGGTGTTTCATAGAAAATATGTTTTGTCGCTTCTTCTTCTCTAAACTCTTGAATATCTGGCCAATGGAAAATACGGTTTTTCAAATCATTTCTTGCTATTTTTTTTAATGGCATTGTATTTTCTCCTTGTTTCAAATTTCAAACTTCACCATACTCAAATGATTTAGTGTGTATTAGACAACGAATAAAAACTTCTCGGATTTGCTAGAAAAATAGCAAAGAATTATCTTTTAATAATATTTTGAGGTTTACCTTCTAAAAATGCCATCGTGTTATCGAATGCAATTCTAGCTCGCAATTCCATAGCTTCATTAGTAAGGAACCCTACGTGTGGTGTTAAAATTACATTTTTGGCGTGTAATAGTTTATAGTCTCCAGGAATAGGCGGTTCCATATCAAATACGTCGATACCCGCTCCTGCAATTTGCCCTTCATTTAATGCGTCCGCCAATGCATCATTATCAACAATCGGTCCTCGCGCGCAGTTGATTAGAATAGCTGATTCCTTCATTAAATCTAATTTTTCTTTAGAAATTAATCCTTTAGTACTTGGTAGCAACGGTATATGTAATGACACAATATCAGATTGTGCTAATAACTCATCTAATTCCATATACTCGATACCTAAATCTTCAGCTTCTGGATTTCTTCTGGATTGGTCTGAAGCTACTAATTTTGCACCAAATGCTTTAAACAAACGAGCGGTCATCATACCAATCTTCCCTGTACCAATCAAACCAACTGTTTTCCCTTTAATTTCACTACCTTGGAATGCTCCTGGGAAATGATCAGCACGAATTTCTCTATCTCCCTGAGTAATGTGACGATACACATCTAATACTAAACCAATTGTTAATTCCGCAACTGCTTGATTCGCATATCCAGCTGCATTACATATCATAATATTTTGGTTTCTAGCTTGAGTCATACCTACGTGATCAACACCTGTAAAGGCTACATTGATTAATTTTAAATTGTCATTTTGATCAATCACTTCTGTAGAATAAGGATTATTAGCAATCATAACAACATCTGCACCTTTACTACGTTTTGCTAATTCTGCGGAATCAGTTGTTTTCTCGTTGTAGTAAACAAATTCATGACCGGCCTGTCTGATTGGCTCCGCTAATTTTTGAATAATCGAATCTGAAACATTTAATGGTTCTAATAATTTAACTAACATTCAATTCATTCCTTCCTTTTTTTCAAATACGTCTGTTGATTAACTAGTGACCATAGTTTTAAAAGAGAGATTCACATTTCTGCAAAACTGTTATTCCACACAGCAAAAGGCAGATAAAATTTCAGTTTATCATTTTGTATACTTTGCACAAAAAATGTGGTATTTTCATTTTTAGTCACTCCCTCTTTTTATTTTTTCTTATGTTAATTGCTTAATGCAATTGTATGATAGGAGTATTTAAATAACATTGTTCACTTTAAACAAAAACAGAAACAATATTACATGTTTTTGACAAAAGCTAATATTTAAAATAACTAGGAAATTATGCTTTATCTATCTTAATGAGTACTTTCTCTTTCCGCTCTTTGCGCTGTATTTTTGTATCTACATACAATAAAAAAGCCCGTCTACCTCTAAGGTTAACGGACTGATTCGAGCTATAAAGGCGTGCTAAAGTTTCGATAATATCTATATGGTTCTCTTCAAAATAAAAGAAACATAAGTGGAATTCACCTTTTTTAATTTAATTATGAGGTAAATGGCGTTTGTTTGGTCTGGAGCAACCATTTATAGTTGCTTTCTAAAAAATTCTTTTAGGTTTCAGATTTTTCTATATTTACTTTGTTAAATTATTGAATAAATTTAGGATCTAATATTCCTAAACCACTGCCTTCCATTTCAATCTTCACTTTTGTAGCACCGTCTAAATTAACATTAACCTTTACCTTGCCTTTTATCGATCCACTATCATAAATCAATTTATTATCTGCGTAAATTTTCATATAACCTACACCGAAAGAGCCCGCCGCTAACTTTTTAACTGGTGCTAAATACGTTTCGAATCCTTTGTAATTTCCATTCGCTAAGTATTCAACTGTATGATCTTGTACTGCCCCTCCACCATGATATCCACCAAGTTGATAGGATTGTTCAAACTTTTCACCAGTACTAATAACAATAGAGCTTGGGTTATGGAAGAAGTGGTCTTCATCACTCCCAATAGGTTTTACATCTTTTAAAGAGACGAACTTTGGAACATCACCTATATATATGGATTTTGATTTTCCATCCCATGTCACTTTTTTCCCTAAAGATTCAGCAATGAAACGCATTGGAACATAAGTAGTACCTTCATAAATAAAGCCAGATTGACCCTCTTGTGGTTTTTTTTCAACCTTATCTACATAGTAATTGATTGCATCTTGAAATACGCTAATCTTTTTCAGATTGCTTGCTGCTTCCGTTGTTGAGAGGTAAGTAAAGGTTAAACCTCCTAATATAAAAAAGCCTAAATAACTTGTTACTATAAGTAGTTTTTTCATATAATCACTCCTTCATATATATAGTTATATGTAATTATACCAAAAATTACATACTATAATCCATGATATTGGTCAAATATTGACTATAAGTTATAGTATTGAAAATTAAATTATTTCTTCTCTCTACTTTTACCTGGGTATGTTATTGATAAAACTCAGAAAACCTTCTTCTGATTTTTTAAAATGTGAATTTTCATGACAATTAAGCGCATTTGTTAGACAACACTCAAGGTTTTTTGCACAAATAATGCGGCAAGTGTTGAGGTGTATGCGATTGATGAGAAATGGTGATTTATATATCTAACATACTTTCACCTGATAGATCACCGGTTGGATCATCACAAAGTAAAAGTAAGGAATTTTTGCAACCGCTCTAGCTATAGCAACTCTTTGTTGTTCTCCTCCAGAAAGCTGTGAAGGGAAATTTTTCATACGATTTGCTAACCCGACTTTATGTAAAATCTATTTAGCATCCAGAGGGTGTTTACATACTTCAGTAGCAAATTCAACATTTTCAAGAGCGTTTAAATTCGGAATTAAATTATAGAATTGAAAGACAAATCCAACTTTCTCACCACGATAGTCTGTTAACTTTTTTTCATTCAATCTTGTTAGTTCTTGATTTCCAACAAACACTTGACCTTAGGTAGCCATATCCATACCACCAAGAATATTCAAAATCGTACTTTTACCCGCTCCACTCGCACCCAAGATCATGACAAATTCCCCTTCATAAAGTTTTAGTCAACGTCAAGTAACTCTAAAAATAAACAACTGTTGTCGTATATTTTAGAGTTACATTTTTTTCGCTTCATTCTTGTCGAAAATCTTTATCATGAAGCCATTGATCATGCAAAATAGCTGCGCTTTAAATCGATATTTAAAAGCGTTTCAAACGACCGTTTTCTGTAGCAGTTTCACCCGTACTGAACATGAAGGACCTTCCCTTCCTCACGGCTTCAAGATGTTTCCATCGCGTTTGATGTCGTTATGTCTCGGCATCATTTTGTCCAGAATTGACCGAAAGCAGTTAAATCTTTCTAATAATATAAAAGCCGATAGAATAAAATATACATTCAAAATCCCGCGAATTACAAGGTATTTTAGTAGACATAATAAAATTATTAAATAAAAAATAAAAATTGATGAGTCACGAGATGATGATGGCTATTTCACCACCACCCATACCTATCCCCAAAAGCATTTTACGTGTTCTAACTGTTCTTTCTATAAATCGTCCATAAAGCCACTCCAATTGCGGTTAGTTACGTCACACGAAGCGCTTGTCTTTTCTTCAATCCGTATAATCATCCTACTCGAAGAAGACTATTTTATTTTTTCGCAAAATACAGTTTATTTAATCGTAAATATGGTATACTTTTCCTTACCCCAAAAAAGGAGGTGCAAGTCCAATGGTGAAAAAATAAAAATGAGAAAATCTCAAATTATTTTATATTTTTTAAAATACACATGTAGATTTTCTCTTTCATAGAATGAATATCTAAAGAAGAGGAGAAAGAACATGTTAAATAAATTAAGTGATACTATTTATTATTTATCCAATCAAGAGGATAGAGAACGACCAACATTAGGATTGGTATGTGGTGACCAATTTAGTCTAATTATAGATTCTGGTAATTCAGCTCAACATGCTAACGATTTTTTACTAGAAATTGAGAAACTCGATGTACCACCTATCAAATATTTGGTCATTACCCATGCACATTGGGATCACTTCCTTGGTATGAATGAATTTGATGTAACTGTTATCGTTAATAGTCAAACAAACGAACTATTAAAAGAATGGCAAAATTATAGATTTGATGATAATTCCCTCCAAAAGTATGTGAATACTAATCAGATGAGTGCTAAGTGTATGGAGATTATACAAACTGAAATACCAAATAGAAATAGTTTTAAATTGAACTCTCCAGACGTAATCTTTGAAAATGCATTAACCATTGATTTAGGTAATAAAGTTTGCCTAATTGAAAGAATCAAAAGTACTCATACAGACGACTCTACAATTATTTATATTCCTGATGAAAAAGTTGTTTTTTTAGGTGATGCTGCATATTGTACAACCACAAATTCTCTTTATCATTTCAAGCAATCATTGTTATTGCCTATGATTAAAGACATTCAAAAATATGATGCTGAAATGTTCCTACTTGGTCATGAATCGATATGTGATTCTGATGAAATGAATATCTATTGGGAAGAGTTAACAACAGCAAGTCGAGTTGTAAAATCTACCTCACTAGAAAATGCTATTGAGTGTTTCAAGGTAGAAAATAAAAGGGACCCTAATGATAATGAATTATTTTTCATACAGGCATTTGTTAATGACCGTATAGTTCAATCATAGTAATTCTATAAATTAGTAGCCACCTCATTTAGTTTGATATGCTCCCCATTAGGTAGACAGATTAAAAAATAAAATCTGTTTATTAAATGGGGAGTTTTTTTATGACGAAACAACTAATAACACCTGAAATGAAATTGTTAGCTCTTCAATATGTAGAGGAAGAGCTTTATTCTATTCGAGAAATTTGTGAAAAGTACGCTATTTCAACTTACACATTTAAAAGCTGGCGTACTAAATTTAAAACCAGGGGAATTGAAGCATTAACGCCAGCTAAGAAAAATAAGTTTTACTCCAAAGAACTAAAAGAACGAGCAGTAGCAGACTACTTAACAAAAAAGTATTCAATGTACGAAATCCTCTCAACATATGAAATTAGCAGTTGGTCGTTGTTCAAATCATGGTTAAAAACCTATACTAGTCATAGTGAATTAAAAGATTCGGGTAAAGGATTGAGCCAAACTATGACTAAAGGAAGAAAAACAACCGTAGTAGAACGCATTGAAATCGTCAAAGCCTGCCTAGCAAACGCGAAGAATTATCAAGAGACAGCAGCACAATATGAGGTATCTTATCAACAGGTGTATCAATGGGTACGTAAGTTTGAACAAGATGGGGAAAAGGCCCTTCAAGATCAACGAGGTCGTACAAAACCAGCAGAAGAACGCACACCAGAAGATGAATTACGTTTAAAAATTCAACAGATGGAGCGCGAAAATGAACGATTACGTGCAGAAAATTTACTACTAAAAAAGTTAGAGGAAATCGAAAGGAGGTATCGTTAAGTAAAGTTCGCATTCAAAGCCTTTATTTCGCGATCCAAGAGCTAGCGAAGCATGAAAACTTATCGATTATTTTATTATGTAAAATCGCCAAGGTATCCCGTGCAGCTTATTACAAATGGCTCAATCGTCAACCCTCAGCACGGGAATTGGAGAACCAACAGCTAATGGCGTCTATCCAACACTTATATACACAAATAGATGGCATTTATGGCTACCGCCGTATCGCAATGACTATTAACCGCCAACGTGAAAAAGAAAACTTAGCGAAAGTGAATAAGAAGCGTATTTATCGTCTAATGCAAATTTGTGGTTTAGAGGCGGTGATTCGCCGTCGTCCGAAAAAGTACCGAAAGGTGAAACCGGATTACGTAGCAGAAAACGTGTTAGCACGTATGTTTACAGCCGAAAAGCCGAATCAGAAATGGTGTACAGATGTGACGGAGTTCAAGTATGGTAACGGTAAGAAGGCTTATTTAAGTGCGATTATCGATCTTTATGATAAGTCCATTGTGAGTTACGTATTAGGTCATTCAAACAATAATGACCTTGTTTTTGAGACGGTAAGACCAGCTATTCGTCAACTGTCAAAAGATGAGTTTCCGCTTTTACATAGTGATCGTGGGTATCAATATACATCTAAAGAATTTAAGCGAATTATGAAGAAGGCAAAACTAACACATAGTATGTCGAGAGTCGGCCGTTGCATCGATAATGGGCCAATTGAAGCGTTTTGGGGGACACTGAAAGTAGAAAAGTATTATTTACATAAGTTTGAGACGTTTGAGGCATTAAAACACGCCATTGATACGTACATCGAATTCTATAACAACGAACGTTATCAAGAAACATTAAACGGCTTGAGTCCTTTAGAATTCAGGACTCAAGCCGCTTAAAGCATTTTTATTATTTCCACTGTCTACTTGACAGGGAGCAGTTCAGTTGAAATGAGGTGGCTAAAAAATAACTCAAAAGTTCCTTCAAACCTCTGAGTTATTGTTTTTTATTTAGTTAAGACCTTCATATCTGCCACAATCGTCTCAACTGGTACGTCTGTGGTACCGTTATAATCCTTCACAACCACACCATCAGCATCCACTAAGTAATAACTTGCCATATGTGTGACTTGGTCAGAATTCGGATCATTCATTACTAATGAATTAAACGATTTCTTTGCAAACTGTTCAATATACTTTTGATCATAGCCAGTTAATAGCTGCCATTTGCTTGCATCGGGCACTGAATACGTTTTTAAATAATTCGTTAAAACTTCTGGCTTATCCACTTCAGGATCAACACTAAAAGCTACAATTTGATAATCTTCCACGCCTTTATCCTGAAGTGCCTTTTGCACCTCTGTCATGTTATATGTCATTGGCGGACAAATGGAATTACAATTAGTAAAGATGAACATCGCTAACCATGGCTTGCCTTTTAAATCATTCAGGCTAACTGGTTTATTTTTTTGGTTTGTAACCGAAAAATCCTGTACTTCTATGTTCATTTCTGGTTCAAATTTATAGCTTCCGCAAGCGGTAAGTATGGTACTTAATGTTAGTATCAAAACGAGTATGACACTTTTCTTTTTCATTTAATTGCTCACTTCCCTTCAATTTACCATCCTTGTTTATTGTATAAATTATAGTTATTTAATACAAGATATGAGCTTATCCTTTCATTTTTTTATGTCCATTAAATGTATGTTGTAAAATTTTAGTATAATGAATACCTTCTATATTCCAGATAATTCAAACTTTTTTAATATTTTTTTAAAGCTAGTTTTTTACTATTTCGGTTATTTCCCAAGAGATCAACTATTTGTTATATAACAAAGTTTCGTTGCTTTTCAGGTTCCCCCTCATCGGATGACACAATAATAAACCTCTCAAAAATTCTCTTTCATACCCAAATCTTCTATCACATTCAAAATTATTATCATTAAACTATTATAGGAATATTATTCTTATAGACAATTCCGTTCTCTTCTATACGGTTTATTTCTACTAAATCCTTATTATTTCTATGTTATTTTCGCAATCTGAAAATGATTAAAAATTATAAAAACTCAAAATTTAGTATTGCATTATAAGAATCTTCCCCATAAAATAAATGAATATAACGACGAAAAGAAAAGAAATATGTCGTCTAAAACAGAAATATATCACTTTAGGGGGAATAATAATGGCAAACATTTCTGACCACAACAATATAGAATCAATTGATTATAATGCAATTGAAGCTATGGAATCGTTCAACATGTTCGTAAAAAAGAAAAATACCTTTCTTTTCTCGATCACAGCAGTCTTTTTAACACTTTATATTTTGTTACCAATCCTTGCTTTCCAACCTGTACTACAACAAAAAATCTTCGGAAATATTACGGGTGTTTGGGTTTATTCAGCTGGATTATTCATTATGACTATCGTACTTTGTACAGTATATGTGAAAAAAGCGGCTTCATTCGATAAAGCGGCCGCAGCAGTACTAGCTGAGTATCAGGCGAAAGGTGGAAAATAAATGAACTTCGTATCTGTTGGTTTCTTTTTAGCAATCGTTGGTTTAACGCTTGTAGTAACATATATCGCAGCGAAACGTACGTCTTCTGCGGCTGATTTCTATACAGCGGGCGGTGGTCTTAAAGGTTGGCAAAATGGCTTCGCGATCGCTGGTGACTATTTATCTGCAGCTGCATTTCTAGGGGTGTCAGGTGCGATTGCATTAACTGGTTTCGACGGCTTCTTCTTCTCTGTAGGCTATGTAGTAGCTAACTTAGTTCTTCTTTATGTAATTGCAGAACCTATGCGTAACTTAGGTCGATATACTTTAGCAGATATGCTTACTTCCCGTTTTAATGAAAAACGCATTCGTGGCGTTGCTGCGTCAGGAACAATTATCATCGTCATCCTTTATATGATTGCACAATTAGTAGGTGCAGGTGCTCTTATTAAACTATTATTTGGTATTGAGTACTGGATTGCGGTTTTAATCGTAGGTGTCATGATGACTACTTATGTTTTATTCGGTGGAATGACAGCTACTTCTTGGGTGCAAATTATTAAAGCTAGCCTTCTATTATTCGGGACAGGCGTATTAGCTACATTAGTATTAATGAAATTCGATTTCTCTCTTATGAAAATGTTTGATACGATCGCTGTGGATCATGGTGAGAAATTCCTTGTACCAGGGATGAAATATACAAGTACAATTGATTCTGTTTCAATGATGATGGCGCTTGTATTAGGTACATCTGGGTTACCACATATTTTAATGCGTTTCTTCACAGTGAAAGATGCTAAAACCGCTCGTTCTTCTATTTCATGGACAACTTGGATTACAGCTATTTTCTTCTCATTAACTATTTTCTTAGGCTTTGGCGCATTAAACTTTGTAGGGATCGATAAAATTCTTGCTGAAAGTAAAGCTGGTAACACTGCAGCCCCACTTCTTGCTAATTACTTAGGTGGTGATGTGTTAATGGCATTTATCGGTGCAGTAGCATTCGCAACCATTTTAGCCGTTGTTTCGGGCTTAGTTTTAACAGGAGCTTCTGCCATTTCCCATGATATTTATGGGGAAATCATTAAAGGTGGTAAATTAACAGAAAAGCAACAAGTAGTAGCAGCTCGTACTGGCTCGATTTCTATTGCCATCGTATCCATTATCCTTGCGTTATTTGCGCAAAACTTGAATGTATCATTCTTAGTATCCTTTGCATTTTGTATCGGTGCTTCAGCAAACTTACCAGTTATTCTCTACACAATTTACTGGAAAAAATTCAATTCAACAGGTGCTATAACTGCGATGGTAACTGGTTTAGTATCATGTTTAGTGTTAGGTGCTATGGGGCCGAATGTATGGAGTCCTGTTGAAGGTGCAGCTATTTTTGTTGGTAATCCTATCGTACCGTTAGCAGTTCCCGCGGTTATTACGATTCCACTTGGCTTTATCGCAGGTTATTTAGGCTCTGTTCTATCTTCTAGTAAAGTACCTCAGGAAGAAGCAGAACGTATTTACAAGGAAATTCGCGTTAAAGCAAACACTGGTGTATCCGTTTCTGATATCTCTCATTGATCGCTTTTAACCATCCAAATTATTGAAAAAATATCTATCAATCATCCTATCTATATTAATAAAAATATCAAGTTAAAGAACTCGATTTTTCATCGGGTTTTTTAACTTTTTATTATAAAAAATTTTCCAATTTATTTATCGAACAATACTATTCTCTTTCAAAAAAAAACGATTTTCACTGATTAAATAGTGTTTATTTTTTATAAAAAATCATTTCCCTTTTGAAATTTTAACCATATTTTCCGCTCGGAAATCTAGAATTGACCTAACTTCATTTATTTATCAGAATTTCCCAAAACCATTTTATTTCTTACATTTGTCTTGTATATTCTCTTTTAAGACTATTTTTCCAAAAACTATTTTTTTATAATTTTTTTCTGAAAAGTATTGCAATTTTGTGAACTCTCTCATAAAATGAAGATGTGAATTCACTAAACTAGCAAAATCAAGTCTTTAAGCAGTAAAAATAAACACAAAATGGGGAATGTTAATGGGGAACAATCAAGCAAATAAGGGCGTTGTGATTGACTATGACGCGATTGCTAATCAAGAATCGTTTAAAGCGCTTGTGCGAAGAAAGAATTCTTTTCTTTGGTCAATGACTGCGATCTTCTTAGCAGCATATATGTTGCTACCAATTCTTACTTCGTTCACGAAAGTTCTACACCAAAAGGCAATCGGGGAAATTACTTGGGTGTGGATATATGCAGCAGGGCTATTCATCATGACTTGGTGCTTTTGTCACTTATATGTAGCGAAAGCGAATAGATTTGATAAAGAGGCAAAGGCGATTATCGCAGAATACGAGAACGGAGGTGGCCGCCGATGAATAACGGGATGAGTTTTACAGCCATATTCTTCTTCGTATCCATTGTTGGTTTAACATTAGTTATTACATGGTGGGCATCTAAAAGAACTTCTTCTGCAAGTGATTTCTACACTGCAGGCGGTGGATTAACAGGCTGGCAAAATGGACTAGCCATTGCTGGTGACTACTTATCAGCAGCATCTTTCTTAGGGATCGCTGGAGCAGTTGCATTATTTGGATTTGATGGATTCTTCTTCTCTATCGGTTATTTAGTAGCTTACTTAGTGGTTCTATACATCGTCGCTGAGCCATTACGTAATCTTGGTAAATTTACATTAGCTGACATGATCACAGCGCGTTTTGATAGCTCTAAAGTTCGTGGTACAGCAGCTTTAAGCACTATTACAATTGTCTTATTCTACATGATTGCACAACTAGTTGGTGCAGGAGCACTTATTCAATTACTTTTAGGAATCGACTATTGGGTTGCCGTTTTAATCGTAGGCTTTATGATGACGACTTACGTACTATTCGGTGGTATGACTGCAACATCTTGGGTACAAATTATTAAAGCCTGTCTTTTAATGTTAGGTACAGTTATTATTTCATTCTTAGTATTAAAAGAGTTCGGCTTTAGCATTGCAACGATGTTCAAAGAAATGGAAACTGCAACTGATAGCGGTGCAGCTTATTTGAATCCAGGTCTTAAATATACAAATGGTATTGATACTATTTCAATGTTAATCGCTTTAGTATTAGGTACAGCTGGTCTTCCACATATCCTAATGCGCTTCTTTACAGTAAAAGATGCGAAAACTGCTCGTTCTTCAGTTATCTGGGCTACTTGGATTGTAGGTATCTTCTACATTCTTACAATCTTCTTAGGCTTCGGTGCAGCTAAATTCGTTGGTAAAGAAGATATTATTGCTGCAAACGCTGCTGGTAATATGGCTGCTCCACTTCTTGCGGAAGCACTTGGTGGGGACATCTTATTCTCATTCGTATGTGCGGTAGCTTTCGCAACAATCTTAGCGGTAGTAGCTGGCCTTGTACTTTCTGGCGCATCTGCCCTATCACATGATATTTACGGTCAAATTATTAAAAAGGGAAAAATTACAGAGAAAGAGCAAGTACTTGCAGCTCGTATCGGTTCCATTACAATCGCTGTTATTTCAATCCTTTTAGCACTTGGTGCACAAACATTAAACGTAGCGTTCTTAGTATCCCTTGCATTCTGTATTGCAGGTTCAGCTAACCTACCTGTAATCATCTATACAATCTACTGGAAACGCTTTAATACAGCTGGTGCTATAACGGCAATGTTAACAGGCTTAATCTCTGCTTTAGCTCTTGTTGCAGTTTCACCAAACATCTGGAATCCAGTTGAAGGAAAAGCAATTTTCGTTGGTGATCCGTTAATTATGTTAACGAACCCAGCTATCATCTCTGTTCCACTTGGCTTCCTAGGAGGCTTCATCGGAACAATGCTTTCTAAGGAAACAGATGATAAGAAATATCGTGAAGTGGATGTTAAAGCAAACACAGGTATTTCTGTACAAGACGTATCACACTAATAATAGAACAATCGCCTCGTAAGTTAACACTTACGAGGTTTTACTTTTTCTTCCGTATTCGGTACGATATTTACAAATGATAGTTGGAGGTAAGGTAACATGACAAACTCAAAAGCAAAAAAGAAACGCATGCATATAAAACGCACAAAAGGGAAGGACGTTGAAAAAAATCGTCAATCTTCCCCTTTCAGTACACATGAGCGTGTAACGAAAACGAAAAAAGAAAATATTGAACAAAATTTTACAAAGCACAGAAAACACAACCACGCTGAAGATGATTAGTGGTTGTGTTTTGCTTGTAATGAGACATTTTGATGTTTAGAAGTAATCAGTTTTGGTATAAAGTGCAACGGATACAGTAAAAGAAAAAGGTTAGGTATCCACCACATAAGATCAAAATCAAGCTTTATTGTCCAAAAAGCAATCGCCTGCAATCCAGAACAAGATGTTAGTGTCAGAGATAGTAAGGCAAATGCTCTCCACTTTTCATTTTTTATTTTAAATAGATAGAGACTAATAAAACCAGTAACTGAAAATCAATTATGCCTCGCATAATTGCGTCTGGAATCGGCTTTGTGCTTGCACAAAGAACTCCTTTCCGATTCCGTGACATCCGCCGGAGGCTTTAACTTCTTTCAGCGGGTGTCCAAACACCCGCTGAAAGAAGTTAAAATATCTAGCGGGAAAAACGACCAATTCCATATAACTAATAATTCATTTTGATAATCCTGATATAAATACTCTTCTGGAATCAAATGAAAAAAATGACAAGCCAATAGAGTATAAAAAAGAAATCTGTACCTAAAAATAGCATTCTTAAAGCTTTACTCATTTACAGCCCCCATTTAGTTTTCTTCGTTAACGTTACCATTGAGAATACCAAGCATAAGAATGTCCACCATTTCCTGCATTGTATCCTGAAGTGAAATCATATTTCTGTTTTGGGATGCATGTTCCATCAATCGATAAAGCCCGCCAATATAGACTTCTATAAAGATCTCTTTATTAAAGGGACGTATTTGATTTGCGACAATCCCTTCATCTATTAATGAAAAGATACCTGCCCATTGTTCATGAATAAAATCATCAAGAGTTTCCCATTGCTTTGGATAATATCGTTGAAGTTCCTCTAAATATTTGAGCTGAGCAAACTTAAAATCAGCCGGAATTAGTACAAGACTTTTTTGTAGTTTTTCTACAAGATTTAACGTTGAATCATGCAGAATTTCTTCCTCTTTCATTTTCAGCTCTTCAATTGCTAGATCAATCATTTCATTCAGTAGTTCTTCCTTTGAGGGATAGTATCCATACAATGTTTTAGTACTCATACCTAGTTGCTTTGCTAAATCCCCCATCGTAAACCGGAATCCTTTTCGTTCAGCTTCACTTATGGATACCTTTAAAATTCTTTCTTTCAACACTTTCACCTACTTCTAGGAAAACAAAAAAAGTTTTTTATTTTCCATATTTTACATTAGTGCAGAATGAAAATACTGTCAAATAAAAAAACACAGCTGCTTTTTAAAAGAAACAGCTGTGTTTTTTGTTATAAATTATAAAATGTTGTCGTATTTCTTGTAATGGTGTGCACCGCTTCCTGTGTTGTAAGCCCTTTTATCGAAGCAATAACCTCTATGGAATGATTCATCATCCAAGGCGATGTTCGTTTATTGTCAAAAGGACCTTCGAACGGCCATGGACCATCTGTTTCTACCATTATCAGCTCGATGGGGTATTTTTCGATCAGTTCTTGAATATCAGCCTCATACGTACAATCCGGCGTCACAGAAATGAAATACCCATTATGAATCATCCGTTCAACTATTTCCTCATCGCCTTTAAACCAATGAAAATGCGCTTTCGTTACATGATGTTTTTCTAGCAAATCACAAACAATCGCCGCATCCTCATAAACAGCATGTAACACTATCGGTTTATTTAACTCCTTTGCCAATACAATAAACCGTTCTAACAATGCCACATACGGACGATCATCAATCGCCTTCTCCTGCCTCAAATAATAAGGCAAGCCTACCTCGCCAATTGCCACCATTTCATGAGCGTGTTGGCGTATCCAATCGAATAAAACGTCTTCCTCCACATCACTAAGTAACGGTTGTTCGGGATGAAAGCCAAACGCTGCCTTTACCTTTCCGTAGGCTTTAGACAGCTTCAACGTCTGCTCACACGATGGAAGATTCATGCTAACGGCAATAACATGTTCAGCCTCCTCTAGCAAAGTAGGTACGTCATTTTCCTCATACTGATCTAAATGAATATGTGCATCAATCAACATTCGCTCCATCCTTTTCTTCTTTTAAATACGTGAATAACTGTTGCTTCAAAGCCGTAAACGAAGCGGAATGACGAATTTCTTCTTGGCGTGGCCTTGCAAAAGGTACGATTATTTCCTTTTTCATTGTCGCTGGTCGTTTCGTGAGTACAATGATACGATCAGCTAAAAACAGAGCTTCCTCGATACTATGTGTAACGAATAATATTGACTTTCGATATTCCTCCCATATCGATAAAAGCCACGCCTGCATTTCAAGCCTTGTAAACTCATCAAGTGCAGAAAACGGCTCATCTAAGCATAAGATGGGCTTATCACTAACAATGGCACGAATAAAAGATACACGCTGTTGCATACCCCCTGACAGCTCATTGGGATACGCATTTTCAAACGCTGCAAGCCCTACTTTGTCTAACCATTCCTTGGCCAAGTTCACGTTTGGTTTTCCATGAAGCTCCTCGACCATCGTGACATTTTCTACTATCGTACGCCATGGTAATAAACACGGCTGCTGAGGCATATAGCCAATCGTCCCTCTTTTTTGCTGGATATCTGTATCGTTCAATAAAATGGCACCCTTATCAATAGAAGAAACACCGCCAATTAATTGAAAGAGTGTACTTTTTCCACTGCCTGACGGACCAATAATCGCCACAAATTCCCCGTCCTTCACCTCAAAAGATAAATTACAAATGACAGGAAGAGCATCAAAGGATTTATCAATGTTTTGAATACTTAGCATGGCGTCCTCTCCCCTTCACAACAAATTTTTCTAAAAGTCGAATAGCACTAAATAATAGTAAACTTAAACATACGATGGCAAAAATCGCTACAAATACTCGATCCGTTCGAAATGAAGATTGTGCTAATGTCATATAAACACCAATCCCCATTTTCGCACCTAGCCATTCCGCAATGACAGCCCCCATGACGCTATAGGTTGCCGCAATCTTTATGCCTGAAAAAATCGCTGGATACGCATAAGGCCATTCAAGCTTCCAAAAGGTTTGTGCTTTCGTTGCACCAATCATCTCAAAATAATGCTTCAGCTCAGGCGAAGTTTGACGAAAGCCATCCATTGCCGAAATAACAATAGGGAAAAAGCACACAAGACAAATAATAATGAGCTTTGGCAATAAACCGAAGCCAAACCAAATGATTAATAACGGTGCTAGGACAAGTATAGGGATATTCTGCGACATAATGAGAATAGGATAAAATAGCTCCCTGACAAACGTAAAACGATGTAATAGCACAGCAACCGTTAGCCCAAATGATATCCCGATGGCAAGACCTAGAAGTGCTAATTGAACAGTCGCTAAAGCATGTGGCACAAACGTCTCATACGATTGAAAACCTTCTTTCAAAATGGCACTCGGTGCAGGCAAAAGCCAATGTGGAGTATCAGCAAAACGGACAATTAGTTCCCATATGAATAAGAGGAAGGCGATAAAAATTATCGTCCTTCCTTGTTTGAAAGCTTGCTTCATCACTGGTATTTCTCCGTCAATGTACCCATTGTAATACCAGATGGCTGATATAAAATTTTCACTTGCGTGATGACATTGATCGCGCCCAGCTCAATCATCTTGTCATTCATTTTTTCAATGATTTGTAGCAAAATCGATAGTTCACCCTCCATTGTCGTTTCTAGTGGGTGAACTTCATATTTAACTCCTGAAGCGTCGATAACCGCAATCGCTGCATCGACATATGGGATCACATCCTCATATTTTTCAGTTTTCGGTATAATTTGTACACTTATTAATGAGTTTGCCATATTACTTTGTCTCCTTTTTCGGTAAAAAGTCGTTTGTAAATGCTTGTTCTGCGTTAAATTCGCCCTCTAAAACTTTGTTGTCGGCCATCCATTTCGCGTAATTTTCCCAGACAGCTAGCTTTTGCTCGCCCCATTGTGCAGCGTCGTCTTGATACTTATCTGCTAGCCATTCCTGACTTTTATGCACAAGGTTCTTATCTAAATCAGGTACCGCTTCTAGTAAAATATCAGCTGCTTCATTTGGATGATTTATCGCATATTCATAGCCCTTTGCTGCAGCAGCGACAAATGCTTTGACCGTCTCAGGATCATCCTTAATCATTTTTTCATTTGTAGCAAGTACAGGTGTGTAATAATCTAACTGCTCGCTATAATCTGTTAAATAAAGCATGTTTAGCTTTTCGCCACGAAGTTCTGCTTCAATACCTGTCCATGCATAATAAATCCACGCAAAATCAATATCTTTTTTCATCATTGTGAAGAAATCTAAATCACCAGCATTGACGATATCTAACTTATTAATATCCGCATTTTTTGTTTGCATAAGTGATTGTAGTACAGCCTTTTCAAGTGGTGCACCCCAGCCACCGTATGTTTTACCTTCAAAATCCTTTGGTGACGAAATCCCTTTCGATGCAATAGATGCGAAGCCAGAAGTATTATGTTGAATAATCGCTGCAATCGATACTAAAGGTACATCCTGCACACGAGCCTGTGTAATTCCTTCCTGATAGCTTACGCCAAACTGAGCCTTCCCAGATGCCACAAGCTGATCTGCACCGGTTTCGCCAGGTAATAAAATATCAACATCTAAGCCCTGATCCTTAAAGTAGCCAAGCTTTTCCGCTACATATAAACCGGTATGATTTGTATTCGGTGTCCAATCAAGAACGACTGATACTTTTGTTAACCCTTTAGCATCCTTTTTAGCCTCTTTTTCGCTACAACCCACTAATGTTAAAAGTGCAGCCATCAGGATCAATAACCATTTTTTCATGTTGAATCCTCCAAGTAAGTAGTGTGAAAGTGTTCATGAATGAATGTCTTTACCAGCAGAAACCGTTCACGGTCTGTTTACACGTAAGGTATGTGCATGCAACAAAAGTCTGAAAACATAAAAAAACGCCCAGGATTCCTCCCAGACGTTTTACAATCAGTATCAAAAACTTTCTTTTTTTGAATAGATGTTCCCTACGCTGGTACGAGCCAAATCAGGTTCAAAGGGTCAGCGTCTATCGGACACAATCTCAGCTGGCAACTACCAGCCCCCCTACATTCTTTCCATATGAACTTTTCGTGATTATTATACCCATATCTATCACGAAATGACAAGTGGCTGTTTACCGATAGCGCTGAATTATTATTAAACAGCCACACCAAAGCACAAAGCTGATTGGTTTCAATTTACTAAAAAAAGCCCAGCTCTCAAAAGGAGCTGGGCTAGAAAACTAATTTTACTTTTCTTCTTTTTTGACCGTGAACACATGTGAAATGGCACCGTCAGCAGCTATATCTACTTTAAAGGAGCCGTTGGAGTGTCGATCTGCTCGCGTTAATGCTTGTACGTCAAGAATCTCTTGCACGCCTTTTTCCGTCTCGATCGTTAGCTGTTCCCCACCAGTTACCTTAACTACAGCCACGATACGATGTGGGTTCGCTTTTAACTCTGTTAATACTTTTAAGCCGCGTTTTGCACGACTAGCCAGCTCTACCTCGGCTACATTCATTTTCTTCACCGCACCGCGCTGCGTGACAATCGCCACATAGGCCGTGTCATTTGGCGGTAAAACATTGATACCGACTAATGCTTCTCCGTCTTTCAGCGTAATCCCTTTGACGCCGCCCGTTTTCACACCCGTTACTGGTAATTCCTCCATTGGGAAACGAATAGCATAGGCAGTATCTGTCGTTAACATTAGTTCTACCTCGTCCGTCACGATACCTGCAAAAATCATTTCATCTCCCGACTTGACATTCATCGTTTTTATCGGTTTCGAATAGCGTGTTACAGCATAATCTGCTACAGATGAGCGTTTAATTTGTCCATCTTTCGTAGCCGTTAAAATATACGTATTAGCCTGTTCGAATGTCTCAAAACCGTATACAGCAATAATAGATTCATCTTCTCCGGTCGGCACAATACTTGAAATATGCTGACCAAGATCCTTCCAACGAATATCTGGTAGCTCATGGACAGGCTGATAAATATAATTGCCTCGGTTTGTGAATAGCAATAGATGATGCTGCGTATTTAAATTTTCTTCATATAACAAATAATCGGAATCCTTCATCGCAAAATCCTGACCATTCGAAGCTGCATGTGAACGTGTAGATGTACGCTTAATATAGCCATCCTTTGTGACAGTCACTACGACCTCTTCACTTGGGACAAGGACATCTAACGTAATTTTGATTTCTTCAATTTCTTGTTCGATTTTTGAACGACGTGGCTCTGCAAAGCGCTTTTTAATGTCAAGTAGTTCCTGTTTAATAACACGTACAAGCTTTGCTTCACTATTAAGAATACCTTCAAGCTTGGCGATCAGTTTATTTAGTTCATCCTGTTCATGGCGAAGCTCTGTAATATCTGTATTCGTTAATCGGTATAATTGCAAGCTAACGATTGCCTCTGATTGCACTTCTGTAAAGTCAAATTTCACCTGTAAATTCGTTTTCGCATCTCGTTTATCATTAGACGAACGAATCGTTGCAATAACTTCATCTAAAATAGAAAGCGCCTTTATCAAGCCATCAACGATATGCGAACGATCTTTAGCTCTTTGTAAATCATAAATGGAGCGGTTCGTCACAACTTCCTTTTGATGGACAATATAAGAATCCAGTAACAATGGCAATGTCATCATTGTCGGACGACGATTATGGATAGCGATCATATTAAAATTATAGGCTACTTGTAAATCAGTTGTTTTGAACAAGTATTGTAAAATCCCTTGTCCAGGAACATCTTTTTTCAGTTCAATGACAACACGTAGGCCGGTACGATCCGATTCATCGCGAATTTCTGCAATTCCTTCAAGTCGTTTATCTACGCGTTGCTCATCGATTTTCTTCACAAGATTTGCTTTATTGACATCATACGGTAATTCCGTAATAACGATTTGTTCTTTGCCACCTTTAATTGGCTCCACGGCTGCTTGAGCGCGCACGATAATTTTACCGCGACCAGTCTCATACGCCTTTTTAATACCATCGACACCTTGAATGATCCCACCTGTTGGGAAATCAGGCCCTTTAATAACAGTCATTAATTCATCAACAGTAGTGTTCGGCTTATCTAAGCGCATGAGAACACCGTCTAGCACCTCATCAAGTGCGTGAGGAGGAATGTCTGTGGCATAACCGGCCGAAATACCCGTTGAGCCATTGACTAGTAAGTTCGGGAAACGAGCTGGTAAAACAGTCGGCTCCATATCCTGATCATCAAAGTTCGGTACAAATTCAACGGTTTTCTTGCCAATATCACGGAGCATTTCCGCTGCAATTGCAGAAAGCCTTGCCTCTGTATAACGCATCGCTGCCGGTGGGTCACCATCAACAGAGCCGTTATTCCCATGCATTTCAATAAGCATATGGCGCGCCTTCCAATCCTGACTCATGCGCACCATCGCTTCATATACGGAGCTGTCACCATGTGGGTGATAATTACCGATAACATTACCGACAGTTTTGGCTGATTTACGGAATGGTTTTTCGTTCGTATTGCCCTCTGTAAACATCGCATATAAAATACGTCGTTGCACAGGCTTAAGACCGTCACGTGCATCAGGCAACGCGCGGTCTTGTATAATATATTTACTATAGCGACCAAAGCGGTCACCCATCACTTCTTCTAAAGGCAAATCTTGGAATTTTTCCGTACTACTCATGCTTGGTCCTCCTCTTGTTGGATGAATTCATTTTCTAAAATATTTGAATCATCCTCCATACCGAAGTCTACATTAGCTTCGATCCATTTACGGCGCGGCTCTACCTTATCGCCCATTAATGTTGTCACACGTCTCTCAGCACGTGCGCCATCCTCAATCGTTACACGAATTAATGTACGCGTTTCAGGGTTCATTGTCGTATCCCACAGCTGGTCAGCATTCATCTCACCAAGACCTTTATAGCGCTGTAATATGTAACCCTTACCAACTTTTTTAATGGCCATTTGTAAATCTTTTTCGGTCCAAGCATATTCAATCACTTCTTTTTTACCAGTACCCCGTGATACTTTATAAAGTGGTGGTAATGCGATAAATACCTTTCCAGCTTCAATCAATGGTCGCATATAGCGATAGAAGAACGTTAATAGCAGCACTTGAATATGCGCTCCGTCCGTATCAGCATCGGTCATAATCACGACTTTGTCATACGATGAATCCTCGACAGAGAAATCTGTTCCGACGCCAGCACCAATGGCATGGATAATCGTTGAAATTTCCTCGTTTTTCATAATATCCTGAAGCTTTGCTTTTTCTGTATTAATAACTTTACCACGCAATGGTAAAATTGCTTGGAACGTACGATCTCGTCCTTGTTTTGCAGATCCTCCAGCAGAGTCACCTTCGACTAGATACAGCTCGTTTTTCGCCGTATTTCGAGATTGTGCAGGTGTTAATTTTCCGGAAAGAATCGTACTGCCTTTTTTGCTTTTCTTGCCGTTTCGTGCATCTTCACGTGCTTTACGAGCCGCTTCACGTACTTGCTGCGCACGAATAGCTTTACGCACAAGAGAGGCAGACAATTCAGCGTTTTCCTCAAGCACATATAAAATTTGCTCCGAAACAACACTATCTACTGCCGAGCGTGCCTCACTTGTCCCGAGTTTCCCCTTCGTTTGACCTTCGAATTGCAATAAATGCTCTGGTATACGAACAGAAATAATCGCTGCTAAGCCCTCTCGAATGTCTGTCCCTTCAAGATTTTTATCTTTATCTTTTAACAGACCAATTTTTCGTGCATATTCATTGAAAACACGCGTTAACGCTGACTTGGCACCTGTTTCATGTGTTCCACCGTCCCGTGTACGTACATTGTTAACAAATGAAAGGATTGTTTCAGAGTAGCCATCATTGAATTGGAAGGCGAATTCTACTTCAATATCGTCTTGAATCCCTTCCACATACTTAACGGGATGAAGAACATCCTTTTCCTCATTCAAATAAGCAACGAAAGCTTCAATGCCGTTCTCATAAAAGAAAACATCACCTTTGCCTTCCTCGCGTTCATCGATTAACTCAATTTTTAAGCCTTTTAATAAAAATGCTGACTCTCGTAAACGTTCTGCAAGCGTATCATAATTGTATTTTGTTACAGAGAAAATCGTGTCATCCGGTAGAAAATGAACAAGTGTTCCTGTTTGTTTTGTTTGTCCTATTTCTTCTAATGTTGTTACAGGATGGCCACCGTTTTCAAAGCGTTGACGATACTTTTTACCGTCCCGATGAATCGTTACTTCTAAAAAAGTGGATAAAGCATTAACAACAGAAGAACCTACACCATGTAAGCCACCGCTTGTTTTATAGCCACCTTGCCCGAATTTACCACCAGCATGTAAGACAGTAAAGATAATTTCGGGAGTGGGTTTCCCCATCTTATGCATACCTGTTGGCATTCCACGGCCGAAGTCTCGAACGCTGATACTTTGATCTTTATGAATATGGACAATGATATGAGAACCAAAGCCAGCCAGTGCTTCATCCACCGCATTATCTACGATTTCATATACTAGGTGATGAAGTCCACGGCCATCTGTAGAACCGATATACATGCCGGGTCGTTTTCGTACCGCTTCTAATCCTTCTAATACTTGAATGGCGTCATCATTATAGACGCTTGGTGACTGTTTATTCGCCAAAAAATTCCCCTCCAAAAAACAAAACGCATGTTCTATTTATGTTCTCTTCCTAATAATAATAGCATTTCCTGTCAATAGCTAGTGACAGACCCAATAAATTTTTAAAATTTCCTCACAGCTTTGTCGTTTTGAGCTTTTTACTGAAAGAAAAAGTTGCAATAGTTGCTTTAATATGTATTACTAACTATCCTATTCCCTTGACGCAGGATCGTAAACATTAGTTGCATAAATAAAACAACATAGGGCTATCTTCTGGTCATTACTCTCATTTCAAAACGATACCGATCGCTATAGGTTTTGGTCTTCCATACAGAAGCATTTGAATATCCCCTGAAAAATATACAATTCAGTACTTAATAGGTTCCTTCTGTCTATTAGAAAATTCATACTAACTTACTCTAGAAATTAAAGATAGACTTCTATTCTACCAAAGGAATGGATGATTGACAAAATTGCCTTTATACCTATATTTTTAGAAAGGGCTTTCATGCAACCTGCAACCAACATGAATCATGTCAAAAAGCCTAACATATATTAAACTACATATAAAAATCCTTGAAAAATAGTTATCTTTTATAATGAATTCAAGATACACGAAGAAATCTCCTTCATGACATTGTAGATTGTAGAGAAAAAGTGTAAAATATTTATTACATATTATTAGTACCAAGTAATAATCTATGGATGAAAGGAGTCCAGCTATGCTAAATGGACTTATTATTTTATGTGCTTATCTAATCGGCTCTATACCTTCTGGATTATGGGTAGGCAAAATTTTTTATAAAACGGATATTCGTGAACACGGAAGCGGTAATTTAGGTGCGACAAATACATTTCGTATTTTAGGAAAAAAAGCAGGAATCGTCGTAACGATTATGGATGTCTTAAAAGGTACAGCAGCCGTATTACTTGTAGCTCTTCCTGTATTCTCTGAAGTCTCCATTCACTCGCTAATTCTTGGACTAGTAGCCGTTATTGGGCATATGTTCCCTATCTTTGCAGGTTTCCGCGGAGGGAAAGCGGTGGCAACATCAGCAGGCGTTCTCTTAGGATATTCATGGCCTCTATTTGTCTTATTATTTATTGCTTTTATTGTAACATTAAAAATAACGAAAATTGTAAGTTTAACTTCGATGATTGCCGCTTTAGTAGCACTTATTTATTCAATCGTATATTATTTTGTTACAGGCGATTTTGCGTTAGGTATTTTAGTAGCATGTTTATTTACTTTTATCATGTACCGTCACCGAGCAAATATTGCCCGCATTAAAAATGGTACCGAGCCAAAGGTGAAATGGCTGTAACGAGGAGAGGAACATTCTAATGAATATCGTACTAACAGATGAAGCACTACAATGGTTCAAACAAGAGATGGAAGTAGAATCCGGAGATACTATTCGTTTTTATGCTAGATATGGTGGTTCCAGTCCTTTTCATGAAGGCTTTTCTCTTGGTATGACACGTGAAGAACCAATCGAAATTGGTGTAAAGACAGTGATTGACGATGTTATCTACTATATAGATGAAAAAGATTTATGGTTTTTCAATGATCACGATTTATATGTAGATGTGGATGCTACAAATGACGAATTAAAATATGAGTATAAAAAATAAAGCAGTGTTTCCTTTCGTTAGACGAAGGGAACACTGCTTTTTTATATGAGTTCACTTCTAATTTTGGTTTATCTTCTCTCAAAGTTGCACATTCTATATTTATGTAAAAACTTGAGGAGGAAAAAACATGTCTATTTCTAAAATTGCCGATACCTCCCAAAACAATGACCAACTGTATAGTTCTCTTTCTCAAAATTTGAAGATGATTAAAAACACACTCGGGAATAGTAATGACCTTGTCATACGAGAAGTGATCATTGGAAAAGCAGAACAATATACGATGGCGATCATCTATGTAGATGGCTTATCCGATAAAATAAGCATTTCTAATGCTGTGATTGATAAATTAATGCTTGCTATTGAAGATAATCAAGATTCAGAAATAGAAAAGATTATTCGATATTTAAAAGATTCTTGTTTAACAGTCGGCGATGTGAATGATATTTTCCATTTTTCAGCACTGTACAACTCTATTTTAAATGGTGATACGGTCATCTTATTAGATGAATCTTCAACGGGTATCGTAACAAGTACAAAAGGTGCAAAAGATAGAGCCATTATGGAGCCATCGACAGAATCGGTCATTAGAGGTCCAAGGGAATCCTTTACGGAAACGTTACGAACTAACACGGCCCTTATCCGTCGAAAAATTAAAAGTCCGAATCTTTGGATCAAGTCCCGTATTATCGGTGAAGTAACAAAAACGGAAGTTGCCGTTATGTATATAAATGGCATTGCGAATGACAAAATAGTAGCAGAGGTTCTTGCCCGATTAGATCGTATTAATATTGATGGTATTTTGGAAGGCGGCTACATCGAAGATTTTATTCAAGACTCTAAATCCACTATATTCCCTACAGTTTATAATTCTGAACGACCTGACGTTATTGCTGGTGAACTATTAGACGGTAAAATTGCTATTTTAGTGGATGGTTCACCGTTTGTCCTAATTGTACCGGCCCTATTTACATCCTTTTTACAGTCTGCTGAAGATTATTATCAACATTGGATGATTAGTACTCTTATCCGCATTTTGAGATTTTTTGGAATTAGCTTAGCCTTGGTGGCACCATCGCTTTACATAGCGATCACCACCTTCCATCAAGAAATGCTACCAACTCCTATGCTAATAAGTATTGCATCTCAACGAGAAGGAGTCCCCTTCCCTGCCGTTGTAGAGGCACTCATTATGGAGCTTGCCTTTGAGGTGTTAAGAGAAGCAGGTCTTCGAATGCCAAGAACAATTGGACCAGCAGTATCCATTGTTGGAACATTAGTGATCGGTCAAGCAGCCGTAGAAGCAGGAATTGTTTCAGCCGTAATGGTCATTATTGTGGCACTAACAGCCATTAGTAGCTTCTTGTTCCCTGCCTATGGCTTATCCAATACAGTTCGTGCGCTTCGTTTCCCATTAATGATTGTATCAGCAATAGTTGGATTGTTTGGTCTTATGTTTGGACTTATGATCATCATCCTGCACTTATGTAGCCTACGAACTTTCGGTGTTCCATATTTAAGTCCGTTCGGTCCATTAGTTTTACAGGATCAAAAAGATGCACTAGTGTTGTTCCCGCGTAGAGCTTTATTGACTCGACCACGCTTAATTAGTCAAAAAAATACTGTCAGAGGTCATAAATATTTTAATACGAAAAAAAGGAATCAATCAAATGTGTAAACGAGGAATGCACCATGGCAAAATGTAAGGCAATATGTTTACTAATGATTCTTACTTTACTTTTAAGTGGTTGCTGGAGTAAGCGTGAACTCAATGAATTAGCGATTGTCGCTGCATTAGGAATAGATAAAGTAGATCATGAATTTGAGATAACTGTTCAAGTTGTAGATACTGGTGAAATCTCCACCAAACAGCCTACTTCAGGACGATCACCAGTGATCACTTACCAGGCAAAAGGTAAAACGGTATTTGAGGCCATTAGAAAAATGACAACAGTAACTGCTAGAAAACTTTATTTTTCTCATCTACAAATAGTTGTGCTCGGTGATGAATTAGCAAAAGAAGGAATTAGCGAGCCATTAGATTTAATTTCAAGAGATCATGAATTCAGAAATGATTTCGATGTCATCGTTGCTCATGACGCGACTGCCGATGAAGTTTTAAATGTATTAACACCTATCGAAAAAGTACCAGCAAATAAAATGCTAAAATCTCTTAAAACATCAGAGAAATCTTGGGGTACAACTCAATCCATTAAAATTGATGAATTAATCAATACTTTAAATAACAAAGAAAAAAGTGTAGTCATGTCTGCCATTGAAATCCATGGGGATAAAAATGTTGGAATGGAACAAACGAATGTTAAAAGATCGAAATCTCCTGTGCTATTGAGGTATACGGGCTTAGCTGTATTTAAAGAAGATAAATTCATTGGGCTTTTAACGGAAGATGAGAGTAGAAGCCTCGGTTTTTTAATGGACAAAATAGAAAGTACCATTGAAATTCTTGCTTGCCCTAAGGGAGGTACGTTATCAACTGAAATTACGCACTCAAAGACGAAAATAAAAGGTAAATTTGAAAAAGGAGCTCCTAAAATCAATGTTTCTATAGATGTTAGCCAAAATGTCGGAGAAGTTGAATGTAATATAGATCTTACTAAAGAAAAATCGATTCTAAACATCAATAAAAAAACGGAAGAACTTATTAAAAAACGAATCGAAAAAACAATCAGTACAGTTCAGCAAAATTATCGGGTCGATATTTTTGGATTTGGTGCAGCACTTCATCGCACAAATCCTAAAGAGTGGAAAAAAATAAAAAAAGACTGGCTAACTATATTTCAAGAGCTACCAGTTAAAGTTGAAGTACATGTGAACACACAAGGATTAGGGACGATGGAAAACTCATTAGTGAATAAGACGAAGGGAGAATAAGCCATGATTATGACGATATTCATTCTAATCATTTCTGCTAGTATTGCCTTTGCCTTCATTCCAACATTAAAAAAAAATAAAGAAACGAAAACGATCGTTATTTTTTCGATTTTTTTATTGCTAGGTGCTGCATTAAATATTGCGGTCTCATTAAGGCTCAAAATTCCGAGCCCACTAGACTTAATTACCTTTATTTTTTCACCAATTAAAGATTTAATCGTCTCCCTGACAAAATAATAAGGCAACTTTATGTTAAGAAAAGGGGTATCGTTCATGATGGAAAAAGAAATAATTAGTTCAAGACAATTTATGATCATTACCCTTCTCTTTTCAATTGGCACAGCCATTTTAATTATCCCTGCAAGTGTAACAAGCGAAGCAAAGCAAGATGCATGGATTGCAGCGATCATTGGTGTCGTTTTAAGTTTGCCCATAATAAAGCTTTTCGTTGCTTTAGGAAATAGAACACCTACCCTTACATTTGTAGAGGCTAATGAAAAGATATTAGGTCGTTTTTTCGGAAAAATTACTGCAATTTGCTTTATAATTATATCCTTACTTTCTGCCGGTGAATTATTATATTTCATTGGAATTTTCATGAAAACGGAAATAATGCCAGAAACACCTACAATGGCCTTTGCATTTATGTTCAGTATTATCATTATTTATGCTGCATTTCTAGGAATTGAAGTTTTTGCTCGTTCTGCAGAAATACTGTTTCCAATATTTGCCCTAATTTTCATTTTCTTTGTAATTTTCATTTCACCATCCATCCAGATTGAAAATTTACAGCCAATAATGGAAACACCAAAAAAATCAGTATTCTTTAGTATGATTCGATTTATAAGTCTTTTTTCATTCCCGCTTGTTGTATTATTAACGATTTTCCCTTCCGCAGTTAACGTCCAAAAATCTGCACAAAAAGGTTTTTACATTGGCACAATTATTGGAGGAATTGCCTTAATTTTGATCATCGCACTGTCTATCCTTGTCCTAGGTCCCGAAAATACAGCTGCTAGGACATTTCCTAGCTATTCATTAGCTCAAAGAATTTCAATCGGTAATTTTTTGCAGCGTATTGAAGTAATTATGGCCGCCATGTGGATAATCTCAATTTATATTAGAACTTTTATGTATTTTTATGCTTCGGTTATCGGTATCGCACAAATATTTAAAATTAAAAATCATCGACCGCTCATTTTTCCACTCGGTATGATTATCCTTGGAATTTCACAAATTGTTCATCCTAATATCATTCATTCAGATATTTACAATAGAGATACATGGCCAATATTTTCCTTCGTTTTCATGATTTTATTACCATTAGTTTTATTACTTGTCGCGATGATTCGTAAAATTAATGGGAATCAAGGAAATACTACGCAATGTAGTAGTAATACACAAAATGAAAATGGTAGTAATAACGGAAATGCTACACAAAGTGACAGTAGTAGCAATAGCCAAAATTCTTCTCAGAGTCAAAATTGCAGTAATGGTGGTAATGCTTCTCAAAATGAAAGTAGTAACAATGACCAAAATTCTTCTCAGAGTCAACATAATAGCAGCAATGGTGGTAATGCTTCTCAAAATGAAAGTAGTAACAATGACCAAAATTCTTCTCAGAGTCAAAATAGCAACAATGGTGGTAATGCTTCTCAAAATGAAAGTAGTAACAATGGCCAAAATTCTTCTCAGAGTCAACATAGCAGCAATGGTGGTAATGCTTCTCAAAATGAAAGTAATAACAATGGCCAAAATTCTTCTCAGAGTCAAAATAGCAGTAATAGCGGAAATGCTTCTCAAAGTGAAAGTAACAATAACGAAAACGCTGTTCAAAATGAAAGTAGCAGTAATGCCGAAAAGCCTACACAAAGTGAAAATAGCAACAATGGCGGAAATGCTCCTAAAAGTATGAGTGACAACGATACCGGTAATACTACACAGAATGATAGCGATACCGGCAATACTCCAAATAGTGATAAGAATGGAAAATCGCCAGACAATTAACAGCAATGTGGTTCATCACCAAAAGTTGTGCGTGACATTTGTTGATTAGAGTGGAGACTGGGCGACTCTTCAGGGACCAGCGTCACGCGTCACAGATAAGACCCTGCAGCGAAGCGGAGCGGCTCATCGGACGCCTCAGGAAAGCGCCCAGTCGGGAACATAGTAAAGTAAAAAATGATGACCCTAAAATATCAAGGTCATCATTTTTAATTGCTATTGAACATTAATCAATTATGCCTCGGCATAATTGCGTACGGAGTGCTAACGCAGCGTCAGCAACGTGTGTTGACTGTGCGAAAGCGTAGTGAAACGTAGCGACAGCGGCAGCAACGGATATTTGGACACCCGCTGAAAGAAGTTAAATATGATATTCAATTTGATCAACGAAATCCCATTCGTATGGTGTTTCTTGGTAAACATAGTAGTTCAGCCAATTTGAGAATAATAAATGTGTATGGGCACGCCACGTATTAATCGGTTCATTTCCTGGATCATCATTTGGGAAGTAATTCACGGGTACCTCAATATCTAATCCTTTCGCAACATCACGACTATATTCATCCGCTAAAGTTGTCGCATCATATTCAAGATGGCCAGTAATCATAATGTTTTTATTATCCTTAGATTGCACAATGAAAACACCCGCATCTTCTGAATAAGATAGTAATCGTAAATCAGGATGGTTAAGTACTTCATCAATTGATACGGATGTATAACGTGAATGTGGTGCCGTAAATGAATCACTAAAGCCACGTACTAAATCCACCGTTAAATCCGTAATGACATGAGAGTATACACCTGAGCATTTAGCAGGAAGCTCAATTTTACCGATATCGTAATGATGGTATAACGCTGCCTGAGCACCCCAACATATATGTAAGACTGATGTTACGTTTGTTTTGGACCAATCCATAATTTCTGAAATTTCCTGCCAGTAGTTCACTTCTTCAAATGCCATTTTTTCTACTGGTGCACCCGTAATAATCATGCCATCATAGCGACGATGACGAATTTGATTAAACGTCGTATAAAATAATTGCAAATGTGATTTACTAACATTTTTCGATTCATGTGTAGCCGTATTTAAAAATGTAATATTCACCTGTAACGGTGTATTACCTAATAAACGTAGTAATTGCAGCTCTGTTTTTTCTTTTTCCGGCATTAAATTAAAAATTAAGATATTTAATGGACGAATTTGTTGAGTTTTCGCTCTGTCCTCTTCCATAACGAATATTTTTTCCTCACGTAAATGTTCTCCAGCTGGTAAGTTTTTTGGAATATTAATTGGCATCTTGCATTCCCCTCTCTAGTTAAAATCAATTGGGCCTTAGTCTCCATGCACAGGCCCTGTTCAAAGCTCATTAAGTCTTCTTTTTCGATGAAATTAAAAAATCCCCCTCATTCCATTTGAGATAGAATGAGAAGGATTTTTCCACGTTCACTCTTATCTCTCAAAGGACAAATCCTTTGCTGGAATTAGCACCTTTCTAACTTTTGTTAGAGGTTGCTGAAGCGTCATCGGGCCAAATCCCTCAACTTCTCATGATAAGATTATTTAATTAAAAAGAATTGTAACACGAACAATTAAGAATATCAATAATACATAGAATATTTTGTTATTAACCATGCATGTCATGATGTAATTTGTTTAACACTAATCTTGAAACTATGTCTACATATTTTATGGTAAACAAGCTGTAATTATGTTAACATATACCTTTAGTAACAGAGAGGAACGTGAATAGTTTGATTAAAATTGAATTTCCAAAACCAGATTTAGTAATTCGCCAACGCGAACAAGATTTAAAGCCAGGTGATGTACCAATCACACCGTACCATGGTTTTATTGATTTCCATAAAATCACACGTGAAAACGGTGGTATTTTCTTATTTTACAATGAAGAGAACGAACTATTATTTGTCGGTAAAGCTCGTAAAATTCGTCAACGTATTAAGAAGCATTTTGAGGACAATGTGTCACCGATGAAAAATCATCGTAATGAAATTTTCAAAATTGAAGTGTATGAAGTGGAAGATCCAATGGAACGTGAAATTTACGAAACATACGCGATCAATTCATTCCGCGCTAAATACAATGTTGATAAAGTTTTTTATTAAGATAAAAAATACTATTTAACAAAAAATAAGAGTCTGCTCGCCATCCTGTAATGTACATGATGGCGAGCAGATTCTTTTTAATATTTTACTCTACAAAAAATGCTTTACGTTCTTTCGTAATCCATTCCTCAAGCTCCATCTCATCGCGCTTTAACAGTCGATTAACAAGCACGTCATGCCATATATAATCCTCTAATAAATAGATATGAACAGGATCATTTGTAATAAAAGCCGTTTCTTGATTTGACGGTGAGTGACCATAAATCATCTCTTGACCATCTACAGACAGAATAAACCAATGGGGCGTGGAAGCTGTCCTCGTATATTGAGTAACGCGATGCTGGTCAATGGTTGCAACATTTTCATCCACATACAATGTAATACCATGAACCGGAATGTGCTGAGCGACCGCATGTATATCTTCTCGCAATTCTTCATACATATCTACCCACATTGATAATAGTACTTTTTTCTCCGCTTTTTTTAATAACGACTGACAATAATTGACGATTGCCTCTTTTCCTTTTAACGTGACAACCTTATGCTCCGTTTCCTGCTCTTTTACCTCTAATTTTTCTAATTGATCACTTATCGACGTGAAATTCGATTGCCAACGTTGCTGAATTTGTTGTAAAAATACAGCGACAGGAATGGAAGAGTATGTCGTTTGATCTGCCGTTTCTTCTTTCAGTACTAACCCTTTTTCAACAAGTACATTAAGTATGTCATATATTCTTGCACGTGGGATACCGGAGTTTTTACTTACTTGATAGGCACTAACATGACTATTTTGTACGAGTGCCGTATAGGCCTTTGCTTCATATTCTGTGAATCCTAGCTCTTTTAATTGGGCGATTAATAATTCCATCGAATCCCTCCATTTCCTCTATTATAGTTGAAGGCCATGAAGATTAGCCAACGAAAAAAATTAGTCTTTACAGCTACGCAAAATTTAGTTACTATTTCAGTAGTAACTATCTAAAGAGGTGTAAACATGCTATTTGAAGTAGATTTAAATGTAGTCATATTATTAATATCTTTTGGATTTTTAGCCGCCTTTGTGGATGCGGTCGTTGGTGGTGGTGGCTTAATTGCATTACCTGCCCTTATGTTTGCCGGGTTAAATCCAGCAGCAGCCGTAGCAACCAATAAACTTGCTGGCACCATGGGATCTTTGACATCAACAATTTCCTTTTATCGTTCCGGTCAGCTAGAAATTCGTTCGGTACTCAAATACTTTCCGCTAGCGTTTATAGGATCCCTTTTCGGGGCATGGACAGTACATCTAATCAATCCTGAATTACTAAAACCACTCATGCTCATAATGCTTGCTGCTGTTGCAATCTATACAATCTTTAAAAAAGATTGGGGTTCAGTAGCTGCGGTCAAAAATTTAAAATTTACACACTTAGTTTTATTCATGCTGTTGTTATTTAGCATTGGGTTTTATGATGGGTTTCTTGGTCCAGGAACTGGCTCATTTTTAATTTTTAGCTTTTTATTAGTCGGCTTCGATTTCTTAAAGGCTGCAGGAAATGCTAAATTTCTAAACTTCGCAAGTAATTTTGCTGGTCTTTTAATGTTCGCCTACTTAGGTCAAATTCATTATGTCTACGGTTTACTAATGGGTATAGCTCAAATTGCCGGTGCAATGGTAGGCTCGCGTGTTGCGATTAAAAAAGGTAGCGGTTTTGTCCGCGTATTGTTTATTATCGTAACGATTACTTTGTTAACTAAGAATGCTTATGATTACATAAAAAACGCCGTAAATATCTAGCTCTACGGCGTTTTAGTTGTTGACACACTTTGGCGTTCTATTCCTTTAATTCGGAGGGGCTATCCATCATTTTGAAGGTACTATCCGTCGCTTCAGTGATTCTTTCCGTCACTTCGAAGGTTTCTTCCGTCGCTTCAGCGATTCTTTCCGTCGCTCCGGAGGGTCT
>NZ_JBHZDH010000005.1:0-76589 GCF_042755925.1 Lysinibacillus sp. NPDC059133
ATGTTTTTCGTGTAAACTTAACCATGCTTATGTCCTTTATTTTGGATTTGGATGGTTTACTACCACCCAACCATTATAAAGGCTTTTTTTATGCACGCATAATATTGCGGAAAATTCAGTTTTTAAAAATACATTGAATTATTTTAATGCGACGCTAGTGAAATTTTATCTTTGTCTAAATCAAGGAATTCATCCTTCTCATTACTAATATTGGGATAATAGCCAAGTGTTAAGATTACATTTTCGTTTTCTTTAAATATAATTAAATGATTAGGCAATGCAATATTCATGCTTTCGGTACTTTCTTGTTCTGCTCTTTCAATCGAATTAATAAGTCGCTTTATTTCTTCTTTCGATTTAATGACTGAAATAACTTCACCTTCTTGCTCTCTATATTCTTCAGGACTTGGTGAAGCACTTTCGAATTTCATAATCTCAATGCTTGTAATTGTAGTATCATTTTCAAAAATACTGTTTGAACATCCTCCCAAGAATAAAACCAACAGGAATAGTAATAGCAAATTATTTTTTATAATAACAAATCTCTCCCTACTAAACTTATTAAATTATTTAACTAAACTCCACCGTTAGCTGATTAAAAAACAAGAGCTGTCTTAACAGCTCAATATTCTTCAAAGCACCAGTTAGTTTAATATCTTATTTGTTTAATCTCTCTCATTATTCATTAATCTCAATTTTTTTCGCATTTGCTTGTTGGGGATAACTATCCTCTATTGCGTTTGTCCAAACAGAAACAATAAGTCCTACTTTTAAAGATTCCATTTCATCCGTTGAAAACCATATCGCATCTGGTTTCCCGTCTGGTAATTTTTCGGTTTTGTTTTCCACTAAAAATCTTTCACCTTCTATTTGAACAATTTCGCCTATGATTGTAGGTTTATCTGTTATTTCCTGTGTTGATTTTGAAATCTCTTTGTTGAGTTCCTCCTCTTTACCACTTTGTTGACAGCCTAATAACCCTATTGATAAAAATATTAAAGATAAAATTAAGCTAATTTTTTTCAATATCATCACGCCCTTTTATAAATTAGACTGAATTTCGTGATTTTCGTTTCAAATTTTATGATAATTTATTCCACTAAACTGCTTCTGTTGTAATAACTTTTGTACATTCTAAATCAACACAATTATGACTATTGTCTCACGGTTTCGGGGTACTTAAACCAGCATCTTGGAATGCTTTTAGAACATCATCTGCACTATAACTCATATTTGTTTTTGTATATCATATGTAGATGTTTTGTGTGTCTCATCTACATTGTATTTAAATTCAAATACACCAATTTCATTTAATCCAGTAGTTGCTTTTCCTTTATCATCAAGTGCTACTTTTGCCATTGCAGAATATGTATTAGCAACACTATTTTCGGTTTTAACATTTACCCAAATTGAGCTAACATTTTTGAACTTATCTTTAGCTAATTTTTTTGTCTGCTCAACCAATGCTCTTAATTCTTTTTCATCAGTGGATGGTGTAGACAATGTTACTCGCCACATTCCTTTACCAAAATCATCTTCTTCAATTTTGTATTCAGGGACATTGGTGCTTTTTCATCTTTATCCTCACGTGCAGCTTTTTCTTCAGGTGTTTCTTTCTTAGGTTTTGCAACAATCTCTACTTTTTCTTTGTCATTTTCAGTTGTATCAACTGACGCATTTGTAAAGCCATAAATGATACAATCATTAAAGCTCAAGGAAAGTATTGTAGATTTATTCGTATAGTTTTTACTGATATATGCAAGGTTAGCAGTACACTAATAAAGTAATAAGGTTTACTTCAGTAAAATAAGGTATATTATATTTGTTGAAAGATTTTCTTTAAAGACAAAAAAAGTAGGTGAACAAAGTGGGGAAATATCAATTGGATACCAAAGGTAAGGTAGCTGTGACAAAGTATCATGAAAAACACAAGCCTGCCAAATTTGATAAAAAGCAGCAACTTGAAAAAATACGTGCGGAGTATTTGAAAAAGAAGCAAAAACAAACAGATAAATAATATGAATGAAAACATAGGAAGACTAAAATCTTCCTATGTTTTTCTTAGATGAAGAATTTGTACCACATTTTATTAGAAGTAGTATATTTAATAGCCCCACTAATACAATTAGCAATCTCAAAATTTACATTTGGAAAAAGGTGTGGGTAACGTGCTTTGTGTCGTTTTTATATCTTCATGGTCTAGCCTATCTTTTATAATTAATGGATTAGTATTATACTCATTAATCAAAAATGAAGCATGTGAATGATGTAAACCTTTTGCTTGAATAGGCTTCACTCTAGCAAGTTTGTATAGGATTTTTATTTACAGTTATTGGTGAACTTTCGGGGAGTCACCATTTTACTGGGGTTTTTATGAATTTATTGAGTGAAAGTTTCTCTATAGAGACTTTCACTTTTTTGATTAGAGAAAAGCTACCTGATGGATAAAAATGGTGTTTAGTATTATTAATAGAGACAACAAATTTGACCATAAGGAGATTTGATTTGAAGTGCATTTAAATTGTGGGCAAGTAAAAGAGTTAATCGGATTTTCATCAAATGAAATTAACCTCGGTGGAAATTATGTACCTGAAATACACGATGCTTAAGTGGCTGAATTGACTTTAAAAATTGACTCCATTACAAAAGATATTAGTAATCTATTAGGATAGTGTCAATATACACAAACCACTATGGTATAATAATAAAAACGGAATAATAAGATAGAGGTACAAATCAGAATTTCGATTTGTTTAAAAGGGAAGATCGGTGCAAACCCGACGCTGTCCCGCAACTGTAAATGGGAGCACGTTTCAAAAGACCACTGTTACGCAATGTAATGGGAAGGTGAAAGGTGTGATGAACATAAGCCAGGAGACCTGCCTTTATCTAGTACAACCAAAAAACCTACGAGGATAGGGGGTGTTGAGTGTGACTAGAGAAATTCTTCTGCATGCTCATAGTACGATGATTGCTGAACAGGTAGCTTCTATTGCTAATAGAAAGCTTTGTTCGCCATGTCAATCACCGTATTATGTCGTGTATTTGTCATAGTAGACATCTTTCTGTAGAGGGAAAGATGTTTTTTTATGCTAAAAATGAAGGAGTGTTACACATGAATCCACAAGTAATCGAGTATTATGAAAGTCTGTTGAAATTTGAAATCATGGAAAAGCAGTATACAAGTTCATCTCAAACATTAGGGGAGCTAGTTGAACAATATGTAGGGCAGGATGCTGTTCATAAACATGATATTTTAACAGCTTATACGAATGTAATGAAAGAACTAATTGGATAAAGTGAAACTTTAATCAGTGGGGACGCATTATCCCCACTGATTATTAGTGTTCACCAATCGGGCTTCTACGGGCAGTTAAACCCCATGTAACTTCTTCGCTATAGCTTAATTTTAAAGTTTGGAGTGGTATTGCCCGTTGAAGCGGGATAAAGTGAAACTTCAATCAGTGGGGACGCATTATCCCCACTGGTTATTAATGATTATTAGTGTTCACCAAGGTTCAAAGGCTACTTAATGTTCACCATTTTACGGGACATTAAGTAGCCTTTTCTAATGAAAAAATTCATCGTTCAGCTATTTTAGAAAGTCGTGCTAAATGATTGACATACTAAAAATACATCGGTAAGATTACGTTGAACAGTTGTTTTGAACGTTTGTTCAAAAAAGAGGTGAGCTTAATCAATAAAAAAATAGATGTACAAAATGAGAAAAATAAAGAAGTAAAGGACCAAATTTTACAGGCCGCAAAATCTCTTTTTTCTTCAAGGGGATTTGATGGGACTACTGTAAGGCAAATTTGTGATGAGGCGAATGTTTCTCTTGCCTTAGTTTCATATCATTTTGGTGGGAAAGAAAATGTATTTAATGCTTTATTTGAACCTCTTCGTCACACCTTTATGAATGCAAACTATGACTTGAACGATTCATTAGATTCTCTTAAAAGTTTTTGCAGAAATTTCGTCCTTTATCGAACGAACGAACATGAATTGATTGATATTTTACAGCAAGAGATTGTCATGAATAGTCCTAGATTAGAAATGCTAAAGGATGTTTTTTTACCATCTTGGGAGCAACTCCGCGCTATTTTAGTAGCCTGTAAAGAGCAAAAGACAATTGATTTTGAATCGATTGATATAGCAATAAATTTTATTATGGGAACGTTAATGTTTTCCTTTAATAATCCGTTTTTAAATCGTTCTTCGTTCGATACAACTCCTGAACATATAGCGGATCTTGCAGTAAGCTTCGTATTAGATGGGCTTCATACAAAAAATTGAAAAGAAGGTTTTAACAATGAAAGCAGCAAAATTATATGGAATAAAAGATATCCGTGTTGAAGAAGCAGCACTTCCAGCATTAGAACATGGAATGGTCAAAATAAAAGTTGAGTTTGCAGGTATTTGTGGTAGTGATATGCATGAATACGTAGGGGGTGCCTATCCATTCCGTACACAACCAGTACTAGGGCATGAGTTCGCTGGAGTAGTTGTTGAAGTTGCGGATGGTGTGACACATACAAAAGTAGGTGATCGTGTTGCGGTTGAACCACCAATTCCATGTGGAAAATGTGATAACTGTAAACGTGGCTACTCGAATCTGTGTAAAAAAGGACAATCCTATGGATATACAATTTCTGGTGGTTTTGCAGAATATGCAGTTGTCAGAGAAGAAAATGTATATCAATTACCAGATAATATGAGCTTAGAGCTAGGGGCACTTGTCGAACCAACAGCGGTTGCGGTACATGCCGTACGACAAAGTCAGCTAAAACTTGGTGATACAGCAGCTATTTTTGGTGCTGGTCCAATTGGATTGTTAGTTTTACAAGCAGTAAAAGCAGCGGGTGCTAGTGAAATTTTTGTTGTGGAAGTTTCAGATGAAAGACGTCAAAAAGCACTTGATCTAGGTGCAACTTATGTCATTAATCCAATTGAAACAGATGCAGTTGCCTTTATCCGTGAAAAAACAAACGGTGGTGTCGAAGTAGCCTATGACGCAGCTGGTGTTCAAGCTACATTTACAAGTGGCGTAAATTCTGTACATCCAGGTGGCGAGTTCAAAATCGTCAGTGTTTGGGAAAGACCTGTTGAATTCAATCCTAATATAGTCGTTTCACCAGAAGTAAAGATTAGTGGTTCATTTGCTTATTTTAATATATTCCCTGAAGTTATTCGTTTACTTGCAAGAGGCGTTATTGATGGAAATGCCGTAATTACAGATCAAATAAGCTTAGATGATATTGTGGAAAAAGGTTTTGAAGCACTAGCAAAAGATCGTAGCCAATGTAAGATTCTTGTGAATATGAATTTATAATAGTATAGAAAACATAGAGTAGCCAAACTTGACAATGATTGAGTTTGGCTACTTTACTTTGCGTATAACCTGATTATTTTAATAGGAATACATATATTTGTCATAAAAATAACCCTAGGACTTCATACTTATTTCACTTTTTATCTATATAATAATTTTGCGCTTATTATTATAGATTGGAGACTACAACATGAAAAACTCGCTTTACCAAAGCTTTTGGCGAATGCACTTTTATGCCGCATTATTTATTACTCCACTGCTTATTTCGCTAACATTAAGTGGTATTGGTTTTTTATTTTATACCAATGTTGAAAATCAGTTATATGATAAATACTTTTTTGGTGAAAGTGGAAAAACCGAGGTACAATCCATTGATGATGCTGTTAAACTTGCAGAAGAATCATATGCTGGCTATAAAACAAATAAAATTATAGAGTTAGAAGAGCCATACAATACACGTTTATCGATGAAAAATGCAGATGGCAAAGAGAAATATGTGTTCTTAGATGATCATAACCAAATTATTGGTGGTCAGGATGCTGGTTACACATTTGCAAATATTATGAGAAATACCCATAGTTCCTTATTTATTGGTGGGACGGTTGTCAATTATTTAGTCGAACTAGCTGCGTGCTGGGCTATTTTTCTAATGCTTTCAGGCATTTACATGACGTTTAAAGCAAAATTACTAAAGAAAACAAAGCAGACAAACAAACGTCAGAAGAGCAGGAAATTTCATGCCCTTGTCGGGACAATTATTACGATTCCAATGCTTGTTATTATTTTCACAGGCTTACCATGGTCTGCGTTTATGGGGAAATATATTTACCAAGCTTCACAAGACAATCCTTCTTTCGGCACGCCATTATTGCAGCAACAGCCACCAACATCTGATGTCAGTGAGATTCCTTGGGCTACTCGTCAAGAAACCCCTCCAACGTCAGATTCAGGACATGCAGCCCATCACGGTATGGGGGCAGATATGGGCTATGTTGCGAACCCTAACCAACTAAGTGTGGAAAAGCTACAACATGAAATTGATGCAATGAATATATCAAAACCTTATGCTATTATTTATCCTACTAGTGAAGATGGTGTCTATACGGTTGCAAAATCTAGTAACACGGGTGTGACAGGTCTTGATGTTAGTCCGGATGATGAAACGACAATGTATTTTGATCAATATAGCGGGGAATTTATAGACAAAGTTGGCTATGAGGACTATGGTATTCTTGCTAAATGGTTCACTTGGGGAATTCCTTTACATGAAGGTCATTTGTTTGGCTGGCCAAATAAAATAATCAATTTACTAGTATGTCTAGCATTTTTAGTAGTTATTGTTTGGGGAGTTAGAACATGGCTACTACGAAAAAAACAAGGGATGCTATCTGCACCACCTAAAATCTCTCAAAAAATATCCATTCCTTTTATCATTTTCATGATTATTTTAGGAATACTGATGCCACTATTTGGCCTTTCTTTAATTGCTGTCGTACTGATTGAAATAATCATAAATTTGGTGTCTAAAAATAAAAAAGAAGCCAATTAAAATAGTAAGCGATACTGTATCCTTTATAGAAGAGGAATGCAGTATCGCTTTTCTTTTTTAAAGCCAACCTTTATCACTGGCGACTTGGACTGCTTGTTGTCTAGACTCGACTTGAAGTTTTTGAATAGAGGTGGATAAATAGTTTCGAATAGTGCCTTTCGTTAAAAATAACTTTTTACTAATCTCATTTGTAGAGTGGCCTTCTTTTACAAGCTGAAGAACAGCAATTTCACGTTCATTCAATGGATTCTGTTCTTTCATAAACAACGTGGCTGCTAAATCTCTGCTGACGACTTTTTCACCATTCATCACTTTTCTTATTGTTTCAATTAAATAGTCGATTGGTTCATCCTTTAATAAATAACCATATACCTCACAATCCATTGCTTTTTGCAAATAGCCAGGGCGGGCGAAGGTAGTAACAATCATCACCTTGCACGGTAAATTTGCCTGCCTAATTTTTTCAGCAAGGTCTAGCCCAGAAAGATTCGGCATTTCGATGTCCAAAACACATACATCTGGTAGCTCATGTTGAATATATTCCCACGCTTTTTGACCATCTGAAACTTCTGCGATCACTTTTATATCAGGCTCAAACGACAACAAGGAAGACAAGGCGCCCCGTAACATTTGTTGATCCTCTGCTAGTAATACTCGTATCATGTAGTTGGTTCCTTTCTGTAATGTTGGATAGGCAGTGTTAACGTCACAATTGTTCCGCCTACCGGCAAATTGTCAATGGAAGCATGTCCTTGAAGGGCATTCATTCTTTCTTTCATCGATGATAGTCCATTCCCGTGCCCTTGGTTATGTAAGCCGATACCATCATCAATAATGTTAAATGTTAAAACGCCATTTATAACATTGATAGCTATTTGGCATTTTTTTGCTTGACTATGTTTAATAATATTTGTAGTAGCTTCCCGCAGACATAAGGACAGCATCGTTTCTTCTACACTCGCTAGTAGCAGCTTTGGACAGTTATTTTTGATTTTTATTGAGATATCCGCTGTTTGTAAATGTTGTTTACAAAGAATAAGCTCACTGTCTAACGAAATAAAATTCATATCGGATACTAATTCTCTTACTTGCTTAAGTGCTGTACGTGTTGTCGCTAAAATATCATTTAGCTCATCTTTCACACGCATTGTATCTTTGTCGACTAATTTTGATGTTAGTTCGGTTTTTATTTTAATCATTGTCAATGTATGACCAATCGTATCGTGGAGGTCTCTCGCAATACGTTGTCTTTCTTCTTGCTGAACAAGCTGGGTATTTACCACTGTTAATTCCGATTGTAATTTTTTGGACTTTTCAACGTAGTAAATTAGCATTGGAAATAGTAGCTGAATGATCATGATGGGTATTAATGCTTGGGATTGTAATTTGTAAGATGCTCCTGATTCAAACCATATAACTATAAAAAACATAAGGGCAATGGCAATCATTCCTAAAGCAATATGCCACTTCTTTTTAGCTCGCCCAATTAAATCGGCAAAGGTAAAGCCGAAAACTAACATAGCAGAACCTTCATAAATACCCAGTATGATAATAAGAGTAAAGCCTATTAAGGAAGCAAAAAGTAAACGCCAATCTTGATTCCATAATGCAATATAGAATGCTATTAAAAATAAAATAAGGATTAATATTCTAGCCAATAAAGGTAATTGAGAATTTGAACTTAATACCATGGTAAATAAAAAAACGAGCGATACAACATCTAGAATTAAATAGTGTTTTGCTTGATCTCTTGGATATATCTTTATAGTTCACACCAACCCTTTATTTCTGCGTGACACTTTGAATGGCATGTTTGCGAATCCATTCCATAGGTCCAACATGAAAATGCTTGATACAAATATGTGCAATGAAAAGTTGTAGAAGGGAGAGGGTTAACCAAATGCCGATCACTTCAATACTATTTAATTTTCCACCTAAACCTAAGCCCCAGCCATAGAAAATAATAGATGCAATAATATTTTGAAGCACATAGCAACTTAAAGACATTTTCCCAATCTCGCCAAATCTCTTCCATAACCAATCAAGCTTCTTATATTCTATCATTTTACCTAATATACCAATATAGCCAATAGATAGGATTGGTGCAAATAAATAACGAACAGGAAAATCAAATGCTCCGCCAGGAATAAAGATTAGGAGGTTCAAGGGTACCCCAATAAAAATACCGATTTTGAATAGCCTTTGACGCGCCTGACGTCCTTTGTCATCTTGCGAAAATACACCATTTCTCATCAGCTTAACACCAAGTAAAAATAAAAAGATATTCATTGGGATAATAAAAATAGCTTCCGTTCTATAATAAAGAAAATTTGTTAAACGATATTTTATTTGCTCAAACCAAGTACCATTCTCATAAAGACTAACAACAGGATCGAGTCCAGCAAAGGAAGTATTAGCCCCAAGCAATGCGCTGACTAAAATAAGCAAAATCATTACTGCATGGAAACTACCAAAAACGTATAACGCTCGTTTAATCGCTTTATCACCAAATTTAACAATAAAGGCAACAATGATAGCTGTCACAGCATAGCTCATTAAAATATCGTATTCCATAACTAAGGTGAAGTGGATCAGCCCCTCCATAAATAAAAAGACTAGCGTCCAAATATACATTCCTGGCCAAGCATTCCCTTTTCGCATGGCTTGCTGATATTTTAATTCTAGACCTACACCAAACATGATTGTTAATAAACCAAGGAGTTTACCGTTTACGAAAAATAGGACTACCATTCGTAAAAAGTCGTTTAATGACCACCAACCTGAATAATGACTCGTTGTGATATACGAAATATCTCCAAGATAAGCAAAAATCCAAATATTCGTGCCAAGTGTCCCTAATACAGCAAAGCCTCGTAACATATCGATTAAGGGTAATCTTTGTTGAACTTTCATTATAGAATCACTCTTTCTTTGTTTTCTTACAATAATGATAAGAAAATGAAAGGAAAAAACATATTCACACCAGTCAAAGATTCTTTATGACAGGCGTCATTTTATGGTGTATCAGGTAACAAAAACTAGCGGTGATTTAGCATAAAAAGCCCTTATCTTCCTTGTATAACCATCTTGATGGATTAAATGAATTGAAGCAGAAGTTAGCCATTCAAGGAGTAAAAAAATTAAATGAATATATGCTTCAAGCTGCAGTAGGACGTTCATGTGATGATGCCGTTCGTGCAATTAGTAAAGCATATCTTCAACTTGTTAGAGAGCATCCAGAGGTGTATGATGCTAGCACTCGCTTTCCAGATGCTAACGATCAAGAATTACAGCAAGCCCAAGAATCTGTCGTACAACTTGTACTTCAAGTGCTAGATGCCTATCATTTGCAGGAAGAAATTGCGATTCATATGGTCAGAGGATTACGAAGTATTCTACATGGATTCTCTTCTATTGAACAGATGGGGGATTTTTATTGAGGGCATTCATGCAGTGACGATTAATGAAGATAAATATATGCAAACGAATGACTAAGGAGGAAATTTTGCTCCATTTTAAAAGGGATGTTCTGAGTGGGGGGTAAAAAAAGAAAGAAGCGGGTAATGACACAGAGGATTAATTTCCCGCTTTAAATTGTTGAACAGAATTGATGTTGGAGTTGGAGACTTTTCGTTGAACGAGTCTGCTGCTCTTTTTCATTTACATAGTAGTTAAGAAGTATGTTTTCAAGTTAAATAACATCCTCACACTATTTAGTACATGAATAAATTCTATAGTCTAAAATGCCTTCATACTTTAAGTGCATATCAAAATGTTTATCCATTACCTCATAAAGTTCAGGTGCAATATCCTTGGAGTGATGAAGTTCAGGAATGGAGAAGATTGATTTGTTTTTTTGTATACGAATATTTTTAAAACCAGCCTGGTTAAACAAAGCTACCCAATCTTTCTTCATTGAACAAGAATCAAATCCATAAAACTGTTTGATTTCCTTTTCAATTTTTTCTTCAAGTGGTTGATGAATAGTAAATTCAATGGCAATAAACCGACCGCCATTTTTTAATAAACGAAAAATTTCTTTAAGGGCATTAGGTTTATTGACAAAAGAAAGAACAGATTCAGAAATAATAAAGTCAAATGTATGATCAGGTAATGGTACTTGTTCTATAGAGCATTGAATTATTTTTACGGGTAAGTGATTTTTTTTCATTCTCCTTTTAGCCTTTGCGACCATTTCAGGATTGATATCAATACCAGTTACTTTTGCTTTATATGTCTCCGCCAAATAGGCAGAAGTTTGGCCTGTACCACACCCTACATCCAAAATGCGGGACTTTTCGTTAATGCTCTCTACCTTGAATATTTCCTTTGTTAGATTAATGCCACCAGGATGCGCACCGCCAACGCCAAATTTGGACAGAAAATCTAGATACTTTGAATTTTGAATCGGAATCCCTTCTTTATTCGTATTTTTGTATAATATGAAATTAAAAATAGGTTGGTTCCTGAGCTGTCATGAAGAACCTTAACAGAAAGGAAGGGGAGAATAATAAATAGTTGGGCTTCAACATTTTTACAATACATATCTATATATTTTTTTAGCAACTCTCTCCGATAGTCTAAACAATAAAAAATTACAGACGTATACTAGTAAAAAGATATTTGATAGGGGGTGAATTGATGCCATTTTATCCACCGAATCCTAGAATGAGACCATTCCCACCAAGATATAGACAAGGTTTTGGCCCTCCTATTCAAGGTAGAAGGGGGCAACCTTTCTTTAACCATAATCAACAACCCCAAATTTCTAGATTTGGAAGATTACCACAGCATTTAAATACAATTATGGGCCATGCGGGAACAATAACAAATGGAGTTGGTATGCTAAGGCAAATGGGAGCATTTTTAAATTTCTTTAGATAGTTTATTTCGAAGGAACGTAGTTTGCCTTTATAAAAATTAGCAAGATAGACTTGAGTGTAATTAGAACCCCTCTGAAGAGTAATTTTTCTTAAGAGGGGTGAATAATCATTGTAGTTAGTTTTTAATGTTTATTTAAGTTGCTTTTCAATGATAGAGCGATTTTTCTCTTTAAATACTTCATTATGTGATGACACGATCCCATGACGATAGGCTGTAGGCTCTAAATACGTTTTGATAGAGTTCACGGCATTGGCAGCATCCTGGAAAGTACCTAGAAGGAGATTAATTTTTCCTTCAAACGCTAATATATCACCCGCTGCAAAAATTCCAGGCTGAGTGGTTTCTCCCGTTGCTTTCCCTTCAAAATAGTAATTATCTTTTTTAGGAATGGTGATTACTTGATCCAATTCTAATGATGCTTCACGGTTATAGCCATGACTAACAATGACTTCATCGATTTGACGCGTATAGCTTTGTTTTGTTTTTGTGTTTTCACATGTCACTAATTGGATGGCTGTTTTGTCAGCATTAGCAGTTAGTTTAGTAATAATAGTATTACATTCAATTTTTACTCCTGCGTCTAAAGCCTCTTGAATTGTTGCCTCATGGGCCGATAACGTATCTTTACGATAAACAACAGTTACGTTTTTTGTGATAGTACTTAGTTCAACGGCCCAGTCGATCGCTGCATTTCCGCCTCCCGAAATAATAATTTCCTTGTCCACAAAATGTCGATAAGACTGCACGGTATAGTGTAAATTAGTCATTTCATATTTTTCTGCACCTTCTAGTGAAAGCTTTTGAGGGTTAATAATACCACCACCAACTGCTAAAAGAACTGTTTTAGAATAATGTTTATCTCCTTGCGCAGTATGTAGAACAAAAATATCATCTTGGCGCTCGATAAAATCGACTTTTGTGCCTGTTAAAACGGTTGGATCAAAAGTTTTTGCCTGCGCAATTAGCTGTTTCGCAAATTGTTCGCCTAAGACAGGGGGGTGACCACCAATATCCCAAATTAGTTTTTCAGGATAAAGTAATACTTTCCCACCAAGCTGTTGTTGACTCTCAATTAATTTCGTTTTCAATCCTCGTAAACCACTATAAAAGGCACTGTATAGGCCTGCGGGACCACCGCCAATAATCGTTACATCGTATAAATGTTGCATTTATATCACCACATCCTTAAAAAATAAATAATCAATTATGCCTTGGCATAATTGCGTCCGGAATCGGCTTTGTGCAAGCACAAAGAACTCCTTTCCGATTCCGTGACATCCGCCGGAGGCTTTAACTTCTTTCAGCAGATGTCTTTTGTGCCGAAAGCGTAGCGACAGGTACAGATGTTTGGACACCCGCTGAAAAGTAACTTAAATTTGCACTCATCTCACCACCTTACAAATGAGATTTGTAGCTGACGCTTTGCTTTCGCTACAGAAAAGAATTGCTGAAAGAAGTTAAAAAGTATTTGACAAAACTTTATAAGAAAACTAGACTAACTTTAGTGATAATGATTATCATTATCGGTTAATCGTTATCATAGCATGGAAAGAACAAAAAGGAAAGAGAGGTTACGTTGTGCGTTTACAAGTTGAATCGATTCGTATCGGCTATGAGGACAAAACGATTGTGCACGATTTATCGCTACAAATTCCAGACGGTAAAATAACGACCATCATTGGTTCCAATGGCTGTGGTAAATCTACACTTTTAAAGGCTATTACAAGGATTTTGAAGCATAAGAGTGGACAAGTCATATTAGACGGTCAAAATATTTCCGAGATGAATACAAAAGAATTGGCGAAAGAGCTGGCTATATTGCCACAAAGTCCGGAAAGTGCACATGGTTTAACAGTGGAAGAGCTTGTATCCTACGGTCGATTTCCATATCAAAAGGGCTTCGGTAATTTATCGCAAAAGGATAAAGAAATGATCGACTGGGCCTTAAAGGTAACTAAAACGGATGACTTTCGTCAGAATACGGTTGATGCCTTATCAGGTGGACAGCGTCAACGAGTGTGGATTGCGATGGCATTAGCGCAAGAAACCGATATTATTTTTTTAGATGAGCCAACAACTTATTTAGATATGGCCCATCAGTTAGAGGTTTTAGAATTACTGTACAAGCTTAACGAAGAAGAAGGACGCACAATTGTTATGGTGCTACATGATTTAAATCAGGCAGCACGTTTTTCAGATTATATTGTTGCGCTATCAAAAGGAGAGCTTGTGAAGTTTGGTACTGCAGAGGAAGTTATAGTACCTGAAGTATTAGAAAAAGTGTTTAATATTGATGCAGTCATTGGAAAGGATCCACGTACAGATAAGCCAATGTGCATTACATATAACTTATTACAAACCGTATAAAAGGAGATATATTTATGAAAAAGTGGTTATTACCAATGTTTATGATGGTCGTACTAGTGCTTGCAGCGTGCGGCAATAAAGAAGAGAAGGCGGATGAGGGCTCTAAAGATAAAGCATCTGCAGAAACGATTACCTATCAATCAGAATCTGGGCCAATTGAAGTACCAGCAAATCCTAAACGTGTAGTTGTGTTATCGTCATTCGTTGGGGATTTATTACAGCTTGGCGTTAATGTAGTAGGTGTTGACTCATGGGCTGCAGATAATCCAAATTTCCAAGATGATATTAAAGATGCAGTAGTTGTTGAGAACACAGATATTGAAAAAATTATCGAACTTGAGCCAGATTTGATTATTGGTTTAAATGGTATTGAAAATGCGGATAAATTAGCGGAAATCGCACCAACTGTATTATTTACTTATGGTAAGGTTGATTATTTACAGCAATTTATCGAAATTGGTAAATCTGTCAACAAAGAAAAAGAAGCAACAGATTGGGTAAAAGATTTTAAAGAACGTGCTGCAGAAGCAGGTACGAAAATTAAAGAAAAAATCGGTGAGAATGCAACGGTTACTGTCGCAGAAATGTTTAATAAACAAATGTATGTGTATGGAGATAACTGGGGTCGTGGAACAGAAATTTTATATCAAGAAATGGGCTTGAAAATGCCTGGAAAAGTAGAAGCAGATGCTTTAAAACCAGGTTATTTCGCAATTTCTACAGAGGTATTAAATGAATACGCAGGTGACTATGTGATTTTTAGTACGTTTAAAGGTGAAGATAGCGCCATTAAAAATGCTGCATGGTTTAAGGATTTAGAAGCGGTGAAGAATGGTCATTTATTTGAAGTGAATGGCAACGAGTTTTACTTTAATGACCCGATCACTTTAGAATATCAACTAGATTTCTTTGAAAAGAAATTTTTACAATAATTTCAGTAGAGAGTAGCGAAGGTAAATGATAAAGTTTCGACATTTCCCATTTTGGCTTCAGGTATTGCTTGCACTGATCTTATTAGCAGTGACAGTTACGATTTCACTTTGTGTCGGCGCGGCAAATACGAGTATTGAAGATGTCTATCAAGCGATTGTCGGACAAGACGGTGGCAAGCATTATGCTATTTTACGTGAAATTCGATTTCCTCGTATTATTGCTGCTATTTTTGTAGGTAGTGCGCTCGCAGTTGCTGGGGCTATTATGCAAGGAGTGACAAGAAATCCATTAGCGGATCCAGGGCTTCTTGGCCTCACAGCAGGTGCGAATGCAGCACTTGCATTGACGATGGCATTCATCCCAAATACCTCGTATTATATGCTTATTTTTGCATGTTTCGTAGGTGCTGGTGTAGGGATGATTGTTGTCTATGGTATTGGCGCTTCAACGAAAAATGGCTTTTCTCCATTAAAGTTAGTCTTAGCTGGGGCAGCTGTATCCGCCCTATTACAAGCAATAGCAGATGGGACGGGAATATTATTTCAAATTTCAAAAGATGTTTCGATGTGGACGAGTGGTGGTTTAATTGGCACTACATGGCAATCTTTAATAATAGTTCCTGTAATTGTAATAGGTTTAGTAATCGCGTTTGTGTTTAGTCGTCAGCTAACCATTTTAAGTTTAAATGAAGAAGTAGCTGTCGGGTTAGGACAAAATACAACAGTCATCAAAGGAATTATGATGTTTGTAGTAGTAATTCTTGCAGGATCCGCAGTGGCGCTAGTAGGTAATTTAGCTTTTGTTGGGCTAATGGTACCCCATGTGGTCCGCGCAGTTGTTGGGAAAGACTATCGATTTGTCTTGCCGATGAGTGCTATTATCGGTGGGTGGTTGATGGTAACAGCGGATTTTGCGGGTAGAATGATTAATGCTCCATATGAAACACCGGTAGTTGCCATTATTTCTATAATCGGCCTTCCGTTCTTCTTACTTCTTGTTCGGAAGGGAGGTCGTCAAATTGTTTAATGTCGGACGAAAAAAACAACGTAGATGGTTAATGGTTTGGATGCTATTAACAATAGCTATTTTTGTAATGGGTATTTCAATGGGGGCAGCTTCGGTTTCGATTGATCGTATAATACCGATTTTGTTTGGAGACGGCAGCTTCAAAGAATCATTCGTATTGTTTTCTGTTCGCTTGCCGAGATTGTTTGTGCTGGCAGCAGCAGGGATGGCGTTAGCATTGGCTGGTGCCGTTTTGCAAGGCGTGACACGTAATGATTTAGCGGACCCTGGTATTATTGGGATTAATGCAGGTGCAGGTGTTGGGATTACGCTATTTTATCTCCTTGTTAATGGTGATTTACCTCATTTCGCGTATGTGTTACCACTTATAGGATTTGTCAGCGCTTTATTAACGGCACTCTGCATTTACTTTTTCTCGTATAAGCGCAATGAAGGTGTACAGCCGGTTCAACTCATTTTAGTCGGGGTAGGTGTAGCATCCGCCTTATCTGGTGTAATGATCCTATTAATTTCCTCTGCTGAGCGTAGTGATGTTCAATTTATCGCGCAATGGCTTGCGGGCAATGTTTGGGGTGCAGACTGGCCATTTTTCTGGGCTTTATTGCCTTGGCTTGCGCTAGGCATTCCATTTATTTTGTATAAAGCAAATGTGTTGAATGTACTTGCGATGACCGAACAAACGGCAGTTGGCTTAGGCTTGAATATCGGCCGAGAGCGTTTGCAATTATTAGTTGTCTCTGTCGCATTAGCTGCGGCTGCTGTATCGGTCACAGGAGGCATTGCCTTTATCGGTCTGATGGCTCCCCACATTGCAAAGCAACTTGTAGGACCGCGCTACCAGTTCTTTTTACCACTCACATTGTTGATCGGTGCAAGCTTATTAATGCTAGCGGATACCATTGGCCGTGTAGCTATCTCAAGTGCGACCGTGCCAGCAGGTATTGTCGTAGCATGTATCGGCGCGCCGTATTTTTTATATTTATTACGAAAAAACGACTGAATGGCTTTGGCTGTTCGGTTGTTTTGTTGTAAGGCTTTATGAAAAGCGAGGCCCCCCGACGGATAGAAGTCTCCGAGCGACGGAAAGAACATCGACATCGACGGAAAGCAATCCCAAGGTGACGGATAGAATTAGCGGCGACGGAAAGAACTGCGACATCGACGGAAAGCGAGGCCCCCTCGACGGATGAAAGTCTCAGAGCGACGGAAAGCAATCCCGAGGCGACGGATAAAATTAGCTGCGATGGAAAGCGAGGCCGCATCGACGGATAGAAGTCTCCGAGCGACGGAAAGAACTCCGACATCGACGGAAAGCGAGCAAAAAAATACTAGCAAGAGCTGAATCGTAGGAATTTTTCCGTTCTTTCTATCTAAAAAAGTTGGTGAAAGATTTAATTTGTACTATGTGTATTTCAAGTTTTTTTGAACCTCTTTTTAAGGGGGTTCTTTTTTTATAAAATAGTTATAGGAGGTGAAAAAAACAATGATTTTATTAGACCGTCAGGAATCAGAGCAGCACAAAATTTTAGAAGCTTTGATACGGAGATTACCTAGCACACATACTGAATACCAGAATTATTTTGAGAGGTTGAGGCGTATACACGCAGGCTTTGCTGGGGAGCAAAGAGTAGATGCCGAATGGCTTGAAATTATTTTACCTCATCCGCATTATTTTCTTCATAATTTACAAATACTCAATCACTTTGGTACTACACATCAAATAGACACCGTTTTACTATGTCCTCAATTTATATTGATACTTGAAATTAAAAATGTAACAGGCTTTCTAGATTTCGATGAATCTTTTTATCAATTTACGAGAACTACAGCAGAAGGCGATGTTGAAGGAATGACGAATCCACTTTATCAAAGTAGGCGACATATGGAGTGGATGATGGGGATGTTACAACAGTCAAGACTTGAGATTCCCGTTCAATATGCTGTCGTTTTGGCAACGAAAAATGCTATTTTATCGAAGAGTTTAAGGGGACAACCAATTTTCCATGTTTCAGGTTTACGTTATCAGGTGCGAGAATGGCTTCGACAGCATAAAGAGGCGGTGGTGGATGAGGAAAAGCTTTTTCAATTTTCTTCTAAATTATTGTCCATGCATAGGCCAATCAAAAGAGAAATAGCATTGCCTGTCCAGGATTTAGTAAAAGGCGTGCTATGCGAAAGTTGTTTAAATGGACAGACAATGAACTATCGTTACCCAAAATGGTATTGTCAACGCTGCGGAGCAGTTGATCAAGAGGAAATTTTTAGGACGCTTGAAGATTATCGATTGCTAGTAGGCGAAACGTTAACAAATAAAAGCTTTTGTGAGTTTTTTGCAATAGATTCGCCGAATACTGCATATAAATTACTACAAAAGTTACCGTTGAAAGCTGTGGGAACAAAAAGTAATAGGAAGTATTTAATTGTTAATTAACTTGCAAAAATTCAAGCGGTCTGAATTTTTGCTAGAAAAGATGTAGAAGGAAAGAAGTCTCGAAGCGACGGAAGGAAGCAAGGTAACGACGGATAGAAAGCCCAAGGCGACGGATAGAATTAGCAGCGACGGAAAGCAAAGCCCCATCGACGGAAAGAAGTCTCGAATCGACGGAAAGAACCAAGGTAACGACGGATAGAAACCCCAAGGTGACGGATCAAATTAGCGTCGACGGAAAGCAAGGCCTTATCGACGGAAAGAAGTCTCGAAGCGACGGAAGTAACCAAGATAACGACGGATAGAAACCCCAAGGCGACGGATAGAACTACCAGCTCGACGAATAGCCCGTTCAAAATGCCGAACTTCTCGCTAATTGCCTACTAGACAAATAAAAACTTAGGGTATATAGTTAGCTAGGCTAACTAATTAAAAGGAGTGGTATTTTTGACAGTTGAACAAGAATTTTTTAATCAGTACCGCTTAATGTACAGACCGTTTATCAATCTAGTAAATGTGCAGTTAGAGAAATATCAGTTGTATAGTTCTCAATGGGCTCTCCTTCGGTTATTGATGGATAAAGGGCCACATACATTTGTTGACATTGCGAATTTTATGTTTATTGAAAAGCCGAGTGTGACAAGGCTTGTACAAAAGCTTGTGGAGCTTGGCTATGTGGAAACGGTAGCGGGTAGAGATAAGCGCGAAAAGCTTATCCAATTAACGGCTAATGGTGAAGAGGTTGTGCAGGAAATTAAGGCACAATTAAAACCATTTTTTGAACAGGCACTCGCAGGCGTATCAGAGAAGGATATTGAAATTGCGACAAAAGTTTTAGCGAACATTTGTGCAAATATCAATAGGTAGGAGAGAGAAAAAGTGGAAGCAACTAGACATAAACTTTGGACGAAGGACTTTTTAATCGTCTCACTTATTAATTTTACTATTACATTAATATTTTTTTTATTGATGGTAACCATCGCAGGCTATGCGGTTGAGCATTTTGGGGCTTCAACTAGTACGGCAGGGCTTGTATCGAGTATTTTTATTATTGGTACTTTATTTGGTCGTCTCGGGACAGGGCGTATCATAGGGGATTGGGGTAGCAAAAAAACATTATTTTGTGGATTATTGTTGTTTATGCTATCAACGATGTCTTATTTTATTGCGACGAATTTGCCGCTTCTAATGATCAATCGTTTAGTACAAGGGATTGCACTTGGGATGGCTAGTACGGCGACAGGAACAATTATTGCACAAATTTTGCCGCCTGATCGACGAGGGGAAGGGATTGGTTATTATAGCTTAAGTGCTATTTTAGCTACTGCTATTGGACCGTTTGTTGGCATTCTTTTAACGCAGCTGTTTGAAGATTTTCGGATGATTTTTGCAGTCGATTCTGTATTAGCTGTTGTTTGCTTTTTGATGTATTTTATCGTAACTGTTCCAGATGCACCGAAGAAGGCTAAAGAAATGGTGGAGAAAACAGGCTTTAAGCTCACTAATTTTATCGAAATGCGTGCTGTGCCAATTGCTTTTGTGGCGCTCGTTATTGGCTTTGCCTACTCCGGAGTTATGTCATTTATGACGTTTTACGCGAAAGAGCTTGATTTGGTATCAGCGGGAAGTTATTTCTTTATCATTTATGCAATTGTTATTTTAGCGACACGTCCTTTTACAGGGAAATTACTAGACACTAGAGGCGCGAACATTGTTATCTACCCATGTCTAGTCATTTTTGCAATCGGTATGTATGCATTTAGTTCGGCGACAAGTAGTGTTGCATTTTTACTTGCCGCAGCTTGCATAGGGATTGGTTATGGCAATTTCAATTCAGTAGCGCAAGCAATAGCTATTAAAGTTACACCAAATGAGCGTTTAGGACTTGCGACATCGACATATTTTATTTTATATGATTTAGGTTTAGGAATTGGTCCTTATTTCTTAGGATTCTTCGTTCCGACATCGGGGTACAGTGCCATTTTCTTCGCGATGGTATTTGTTATTTTAGTGTCAATTATCCTTTATTATTTCTTATATGGAAAATATGAAAATATAAAACAAGCGAAAATTTCATAGTTTAGAATAATTATATTGTGGGAAGAACGACATTTTACTAGTTATCTAATTAGATCAACTAGTAAAATGTCGTTTTTTTCTTTAAATAAAAATACTTCTTGCAATCCTATTTGATAATCATTATCATTCTCAATATAAACTATTTCGGAAGTAGGTACTTTGCATGAAAAAAACATCATTATTATCTGTATTAGTTGCAGGGAGCATTCTTATGACTGGCTGTGGCAATACAGATGAAGCTAAAAAAGAAGATAAGCCTGCAACAGAGCAAGCAGAAAAAGCTACAAAAGTTGATTTATCTACTGAACTAGCAGCCTATCAAACATTTGCATTAGAGCAAATGGATCAATTCTTAGTGGAAACGGAAAAATTTGTGGACGCATTTAAGGCTGGTGAAATTGAAGCAGCAAAAGCAGCCTATGCACCGGCACGGATGTATTTCGAGCGTTCGGAGCCAATCGCAGAGAGCTTTGGTGACCTGGATCCACGTATTGACGGTCGTTTAGCTGATATCCAAGAAGAAGGCAAGGGTGAAGAAGAATGGTCGGGCTATCATAAGCTGGAGCATGCGCTTTGGGTAGAAAATAAAACTGCAGGCTACGAGGCAATTGCAGATCAATTACTAGCAAACGCAAAAGAATTACATGCATTAGTTCAAACTGTAGAAGTAACACCTGATTTAATGATTACAGGTGCTGTTGATTTATTAAATGAAGTATCAACATCTAAAATCACTGGTGAAGAAGAAATCTATTCTCACACAGACCTTTATGACTTTAAAGCAAACATTGAAGGTGCAGAAAAAATCTTTGAAATCCTTCGTTCAAAATTAGAAGCGAAAGACAAAGACTTAGTCGCAACATTAGATGAAAAATTCAAAGCAGTAGATGATTTATTAGCGAAACATGCGACTGCTGATGGCGGATATGTTTCTTATGAAAAATTAACTGATGAAGACACAAAAGCACTTTCAGCAGCAGTTAATCAACTTGGAGAACCATTAAGTCAAATGGGTATTATTTTGGAGTAATTTTTTGGAGTGATAATAAATGACAGCGTCAAATGATGAAAAATGGATGAATAAAAAAATATCAAGACGTGACATGTTAAAGCTAACAGGTATCGGAGCAGCGGGTATAGCTATCGGTGCCTCTGGCTTAGGGGGCGTTATGAAAGTAATGGGCTACGATGTGTTCGAGCCTGTTGCAGATAGCACGACTGCACGTAATAAAATTGACTTCTATGGAAAACATCAACCTGGCATTATTACACCAGTTCAGACAAATATTTATTTTGCTTCTTTGGATGTTTTATTTACATCAAAGAAGGACCTACAAGAGTTGTTCAAAAAATGGACACCTCTTGTTGTACGTTTAATGAATGGTGAATTAATGGTAGATTTAACAACAAATACTAGAGTCCCTACAGGAGATACGGGCGAAGCAGATGGTTTAGACGCTTCAAATTTATCGATTACAATAGGTGTTGGCCCATCTTTATTTGATAAGCTTGGTATTCAACATTTAAAGCCTGCAGAATTAAATGATTTACCACATTTCCCTAAAGATCAGCTACAAAAAGAATTTACAGGTGGGGATCTTTGTATTCAGGCATGTGCGGATGACCCACAGGTGGCGTTTCACGCAGTACGCAATTTAGTTCGCGCAGCATCTGGTCAGGTAGAAATTAAATGGGCACAAGCAGGCTTTAACTCATTCCCCGTTGGTGGAGGAACACCGAGAAATCTATTTGCATTCAAGGATGGCACTGGAAATCCATCGATTACCGATAACAAAGATTTAAATAAAGTTGTATGGGTCGATAAAGGTTGGCTAAAAGGCGGCTCTTATTTAGTCGCACGTAAAGTTCAAATGCATCTTGAAACATGGGATCGCACATCCCTGAAAGATCAAGAGGCAACATTTGGTCGTTATCGCGATAGTGGTGCACCTTTTGGTAAAAAGAAAGAGTTCGATGATTTCGATGTAGAGGCGAAGGATAGCAACGGTGAGTATATTATGCCAGATACGTCACATGTGCATTTGGCACGTAAATCTGGTGCACGTATTTTACGTCGCTCTTACTCTTATGCATCAGGCGTTATGACGAATACAGGTGCGCATGATGCGGGACTCTTGTTTATTTCTTATCAAAAGGATCCAGCCCAATTTACAACAGTTCAAAATAGCTTAGGCCGTATGGATAAAATGAATGAATATATTACACATCGAGGCAGTGCAGTCTTTGCTTGCTTCCCTGGTGTACAAAAGGGGAGTTATATAGGTGAAGAACTTTTTAACGCGCTGTAGTTTAGTACTTTGCCTGTTAGTGGCACTTGCTGTACCCGTGCAAGCAGCGCAATCATATAGTCACTTTTACATTTCTATAAGTGATGCGCTGATGAATACGAAGCAGGACAAGGAAACTGAGGCAGAACGTGCTCTTGATCAATTTGCTAAAGACTGGGCATCGGTCACATCTGATCAGAAGGAAGCAAAAGAAAAAGTTGATAATATTCTTGCACAAGCAGTTGAAGCTACAGCTAAGGATGAACGTTTAAAGGCACTGTCTGAATTGTCAAATGCTTTACGTGCATTAGAAAAGCTTGAAAATCCTGTAGATGAAGCGGCGCAGCGAGCAGAATTTGGCACGAAATTTAAACCTATCATGAAAGCATTTGAAGATGCCTTAGCAAGTAGAGATTTAACTACAATCGACGCTGCATATAAGGATTTTAATGCAAAATGGAAGAAAGTTGAGCGTCCTGTACGTGAGCAAAGCATTGCGATGTACGGCCAAATTGAAACACAGATGGCCTTTATACGGATCACAATTGCTTCTGAAGAGCCAGATGTAGCCTTAATGCAATCTCAATATGCAGAATTAAAACAAACAATTGAGGATTTTGTAGCAGGTAATGATACGGCGAAAGTTGTAGAAGGCGAGTATTCTCTAGCAACATTGATTGCTTATATTGATGAGGCGAATGATTTTATCGATGCAGGTGACTACAAGGCTGCCTCTGATAAAATTCGAGAGTTCATTAAAATATGGCCAAGTGTAGAAATAGATATTTCAACACGTAACGGCAGCCTTTATACAAAAATTGAAAGTGATATGCCGATTCTCGTTAGTGACTTATTGAAGTCTAACGTCGATGTTAAAGCAATAAAAAGTAAGCTGGATAATTTCCGCACTGAAATTGAGCTGATTCAAGGTGACTCAGATTATACGCTGTGGGATGCAGCATTAATCTTACTGCGAGAAGGCTTAGAGGCACTGCTAATTATTATGGCATTAGTATCGTTCTTAGAGAAGTCTGGACAAAAAACAATGCGCAAATGGATCTATGTTGGTGCAATTGTAGGGATCTTTTTATCAGCGGTAGCAGCTGTTTTAATGTCGACAATTTTCCAATCTGCGACAGTTGATACAAATCGTGAGCTGATGGAAGGTTATATTGGTTTATTAGCTGCTGCCATGATGATTGGCGTTGGTATTTGGCTCCATAGTAAATCGAGTGTAGTAAGCTGGAATCGCTATATATCCAAACAGATGGGCAATGCTATCTCAACTGGCTCGGTGTTTGCGATGGCATCAATTAGCTTCTTATCCGTTTTCCGTGAAGGGGCAGAAACACTTGTCTTCTACGCAGGAATTGCACCTAAAATGGAGACAACTCAATTTGTGCTAGGTATCGTAGTAGCACTATTAATATTAGCTATTTTTGCAGTTGTATTATTTAAAGCAAGTGGAAAAATTCCAGTTCATAAATTTTTCGCAGTGGCAACGGTGTTAATCTATGTATTGGCATTTAAAATTATAGGTGTCAGTCTGCATACATTGCAGCTGAGGGATTCAGTTTCAACAACGATTGTAGATGGCTTGCCAGTAGTCAACATCATTGGTTTCTATCCAACGGTCGAAACAATGATTGGACAAGCGATTTTACTTTTACTTGTTATCGCTACGATTATTTATAAGAAGAAACAGAAATAAATAGGAGGGCAGATGAATAGACTTTCATCTGCCCTTCAGCACGTCGATAAAAAAATTAATTAAAGTGTATCAATAAACAAAGGTTGATTTTCACTTCGAGGTGGCGCTTTCCGCGGGCTTGGCTTCAATCACCTCGTCACTGCGTTCCTGCGGGGCTTTCAGCGCAAGCTAATCACGCAGGAGTCGCCTCTCTCCGTGAAAATCAAGAATTCCTCATCACTGTATAAAAACACAAGCTAAAACAAAATTATTATCATTATAGAAATATCTGTTCTAGGTTTGATAATTATTTTAAACAAAGAAATCCTCGATATAATGGAGAACAGGTCAGTACTACGCTCCTCACAAAATGCTGTATGCTTTAGAGTTTCTGATCCCCACCCGGCCACTACTCCAATCAACCACTTCCCCTAGCATGAATCTTTTGGTATTTCACTCTAATGAAACAAATAGAAGAGCGGATGAAAGTATATACTCATCTATCCTTTATTTGTCTAAAAAAATGAATTAGTGTCTAACGACAAACAAAGGTTATTTTTTTTATGAAAATCCATGATTTCTTGTATGTTTTGTTAAAATAAGGATATGTCCAATGCGAAAAATAGTAAATAGAACGGGGATGATTAACTTGAAATTGTTACTAACCTCTAATGGTTTTTACACGGATGTTATTAAAGAGCAATTTTTAAAGCTCATCAACGGTGCTACAGACAAACTAGATGTTGCTATTATCACGACTGCATCCCCTCAAAAGGAGAATAATAGGTTTGCACAGAAAGCGAAAGAGGACTTTAATGAAATGGGGTTTCAAAACATTGATTTCATTGATTTAGAGATTGATAATCTAGAAAATCTTACACATAAAGATGTTATATACATCAACGGTGGAAATCCGTTTAATTTATTATTTCATACTAAACAGAGTGGGGCAGATAGTATCCTACGACAGTTAGTTTTAAAAAATGTAGCTATTGTTGGCGTCAGTGCAGGTGCTGTTCTACTTGGTCCAAACATTAAAGTTGTTCATTTTTTTACACCGCAAATGGATACACTAAATACAAAGGATTTTTCAGCATTAGGATTAACAGACAAGCTTATTTTCCCACACTATGACAGAGAAGATTTGTTCAAAAATAGTACAAGCAAGACAATCGAAGAAAGACTTAAAGAATTTGAAACACTTGAAAGATGTGAAATTACGAGACTAAAAGATGATGAATATATCATAGTAGAAAATTTATTTAATAACCTTTAAATTAACCGCTGAAATAAGCATTTGCTTGTAGAAAATAAGATGGTTTTTGTCGCTCCAAGCAAAAACGAGAGGTTACTTTCCGTTCCAGCTGTGCGCTTGACTAGGGGCGTCCCATGAGTCGGTTCACTCCATGGTCTCATCTATAACACTAATCCAAAGGAGTAGATCAGCCTCCACGAAATGGTGTTGCTACAAAAGTAGTAGTAAAATAGAAAATAGTCTCTTGACCAGTAACTGGTTAAGAGACTATTTTCTTTTGGCGTAAATCAATTTGCCCGTTTTTTATAATTAAGCAAACTAGGTAAGTGTAAATTTTGTTTATATGTTAAAATTATGTTATAAATTGTTAAAATCCCTATAGCAGATGTGTTTTTCTATTATTACAATTCATTTACATAATATACATACTATAAAAATAGTGAATTAATAATAATATGTTTACATATATATGAATGGGGAAATATGTTTTGAATAGTTCGACCATTTACGACATGTCGTACGCGATATTTGTCGTCTGTGCGGTATAGGACCAAACCGAAAGTATCTTTTTCAAAAAACGAACATTCTTAAAATTGAAAGGAGAATTGACTTGATGTCAAAGAAGAATTGGAAGAAGCCGATGAATGCCTTTTTAGCAACAACTCTAATCGCAAGTATTGCCGCACCAGTAGCACCCATCACTGTAAAGGCTGAAACACTGGCAAAGGATTTAATCATTTCAGAGTATATTGAAGGAACTTCCTTCAATAAAGCAATTGAAATATATAATGGTACAGGCGCCGCGGTTGATTTAAGTAATTATACTTTAGAGCTTCATACGAACGGAGAAGCTACCGCGAAAAACAAAGTGAATCTGACGGGTATTCTAGAAAGCGGAGATACTTATGTTGTATATCATAAAGATGCAGCGCCTACCATTAAAGCAAAAGGAAATCTAGAAAACGGGGCTGTTATTAATTTCAATGGAAATGATCCAATTGTATTAAGGAAATCTGGTGAAATAGTTGATTCCATTGGACAAGTTGGTTCTTCAGCAGATTTTGCTAAAGATGTAACTTTAGTAAGAAAGAGTTCAGTCTTAACGGGTGATACAACTATTAATGATCCTTTTAATTCAGCATCGGAATGGAATTCATTTCCGGTAGATGATTTCTCCAATTTAGGCCAACACGTAATGGATACGAATTCAGGTGAACCTGTTGACCCCGAAGCACCGGCAATTCTCTCAATTGGAGATGCTCGGAATAAAGATGTAGGTGAAACGGTAACGATCAAAGGTAGGGTTGCAGCAGGCTTGAAAAATACGTTCTCTGTTCAAGATGAGACAGGTGGAATTGCTGTAAGACCTACTAGTTTAGCTATGTCTATCGGGGATGAAGTTACTTTAAAAGGTAAGTTAGTTGACTATCGTGGGTTACTACAATTAGATGGTGCTACAATCGTAGAAAAAGTTGAAAATGCCGGTGTACCTTCCCCAAAGGTAGTAACAGGTGCTCAAGTAAATGAAGATAGCGAATCACAGCTCGTAACAGTGAAAAACGTTACGCTTACAGATGTTCAACAAGGGGCTGGATGGGCAAACTTTACTGCAAGTGACGGAACGAATTTCCTTGTAAGGGATGAAACAAATTCGCTTGGCTTAACTGTCGGTACAAACTATGAATCTATCACTGGTATTGTTCAACAGTTCGATAAAGACTATCAAGTCATTCCTCGATCAAAAGAAGATATTGTGGTGAATAGCTCGGCACTTAAACCTGCTACCGCATCTCCTGGAAGTGGGACGTTTGTTGGGAAAACAACAGTGACTTTAACAACATCGACAGCAGATGCAGAAATTTATTACACAGTAGATGGTACGGAACCAACTGATAAAAGTCTTAAATATGAGGCACCAATTGAGATTAGAAAAAATACTACTTTAAAGACAATAGTTAAAGCTAAAGATGGCACATTTAGCGATATAACTACATTTGATTATAGCATTGCTGATAAATTACAAATTCATGATATTCAAGGCGCGGGGCATGCTTCAACATTTGATGGTAAAACAGTTGAAGGGATTGAAGGAATCGTAACGTATTCATTTACGTTAAATAATAATTGGTATTATACGATTCAAACACCGGATGAATTGGCTGATAATGACCCGAATACGTCTGAAGGAATTTTTCTGTACAGTGGAAAGAAACCATGGCCAATAAAGGTAGGAGATTTAGTATCTGTTAAAGGTAAAGTAAGCGAATATGCTTACGATGGCTATGATGATAGGCAGCAAACTGATTTAAAAACTACACAAATTAATGTGCGTGACGATCAAGACGGAAAAGTAGAAGTCATTAAAAGTAGTGTAGCCTTACCGAAAGCAATTGGCATCGATAAGTTAAAAATGTCTTTTAGTAAAATCGACAGTGATCAGCTTGAAATTTTTAATCCAACTATCGACGCTATTGATTTTTGGGAAAGTCTCGAAGGCATGAGAGTAGAAGTTGGCAACGTGAAGGCAGTAGCACCACAGGAGCATGGAGATTTAGTAACGGTACTTGAGGATGAACCAACGAATACAATTCATGGTGGCGTATTGTATGAGAAAGAAGATGCAAATCCAAACAGAATTCAATTCCGACTAGAACCGAATGGAGCTGCTCGTGATTTTGAAGTGGCTACAGGTGATAAATTTAAAGGGCCAATTACGGGAATCGTGGGCTATTCCTATCAAAACTTTAAAATCTATGCTTCTTTAGATGAGATGAAGGCCGCTTATGAAAAAGGAGATACATCACCTGAGACAACGAAAATAGTAAAGGCAGAAGATCAGTTAACAATTGCCTCGTATAATTTGGAGAACTTCTCTAATAACAAAACTTCTACTACTGATGATAAAGCGAGAAAACTAGCAAGAGCAATTGGTATTGATATGGGTAGCCCTGATATTGTTGGCGTAACAGAGGTGCAGGATAATAACGGGCCATCTGCAGGAGATTCAAAAGCGGATCAAAGTTATAAAAGATTAATTGACGCTATTAAAGGTGTAGGTGGTGTCGAGTATCAGTATGTTAATATCGATCCAATGAACAATCAAGACGGTGGAGCACCAGATGCGAATATTCGAGTTGGCTTCCTTTATAACCCAGAGCGAGTGAAGTTAAAGGAAGGTATTCCGGCAGGGGATGCTACAACAGCTGTTGGTTATCAAGATGGGAAATTAACATTGAACCCTGGGCGTATTGATCCAGCAAATGAAGCATTTAATAGTAGTCGCAAACCTTTAGCTGCACAATTTGAATTCCAAGGTGAAGATGTAATTGTGATCGCAAATCATTGGAATTCTAAATCAGGAGATACGCCTTTATTTGGAGCGATTCAGCCTCCACAGTATGGCAGTGAAGTGCAACGTAAAAAAATCGCCAACATTATTTATAATTTTGTTGGGGACATTAAATCAAAAAATCCAGATGCAAACATAGTTTCTTTAGGTGATTTTAATGATTATCAATTTGCGGATGCGCTTAAAATCCATGAAGGTCAATTGATGACGAATATGATTAATAAAGTAGATGCTTCTGATCGTTACACATATGTATTTCAGGGGAACTCACAAGTATTAGACCATATTTTAGTGTCAAACAATCTGGCAGAAAAAACAGATGTCGATATTCTTCATATTAATGCAGATTTTACGGACATGGCTGGTCGTGCAAGTGACCATGATCCAGTAATGGTCCAAATTGATGTTAATAAAGATTCAAATGTTGAACCGATTAAACCAGAAATAGTATATGACTATAAGAACTTCAAAAAGAACAAATTAACAATCAATAAACCTAGTATAGCACTTCATTTAGATGCTCAATCTGTTATTCCAAAAGGTGTTTTCCTTAAAGGTGCCTATGTGGAGCTACATGGAGAAGGCTTTAAGACGACAGATGTTATTCTTAGCCCAGCGAAAGCAGGGATGATTATTGACCTTAAAGGCACTAGCGTGAAAACACTCACAATTGAAGGTGCAAAAGTCAGTGAAATAAGAGGCGCTGAAAATTTAGATTTACAATCGATCATCTATAAAAAGGGTGCAGCTCCTGAGCAAATTAAATTTACAAATTCGAAGGGGAAACCCATTGTGAATCCTTCTTTGCCTGCTGAAAACAAGCAACCAATCATTAAAGAACCTATTACCAACAAAACTGTAGCTATTGGAGAGGAAATTAAAATTGATTTAACCGATCATTTTTCCGATCCTGATGGTGATGAACTTTCATTTACTGCCACAAAAGGCACTATAAATGGAAAGTTATTAACACTCAATTTAGATGAGGGTAGTCATATTGTTGGCGTTACAGCATCTGATGGAAAGAAAAGTGTCACTACAAGTTTCAGCGTGACAGTCATTGCTAATGATTATTATGCAGGCGCCTATAACAAGGAAGGCCAAGCACTAAAAAAGGCTCTTCATGATATCATTTCTGAACAAAAGGTACTTTCTTATGATGATGTTTGGAATGCATTAAAGTATACGGATGAAGATCCTAGTAATCCGAGTAATGTCATTTTATTTTACTCTGGGAAATCTAGTCCAAAAACAAACAATGGTGGCAATGTAGGAAACTGGAACCGAGAGCATACTTGGGCAAAATCACATGGTAACTTTGGGACAAGCAAAGGACCAGGAACAGATATCCATCACTTACGCCCAACCGATGTACAAGTTAATAGTTCAAGAGGAAATTTAGACTTTGACAATGGTGGCAGTCCAGTGGCTGGCTGTAATGGCTGCTTAAAAGATTCAGATTCATTCGAACCCCCTAATCGCGTAAAAGGTGATGTAGCACGTATATTATTATATATGGCCACTCGTTATGAGGCTGGAGATAAGGTGGATCTTGAATTAAATGACAAAGTTAATAATGGAACAGCTCCTTATCACGGCAAACTGTCTGTTCTTTTACAATGGCACAAGCAAGATCCTGTAGATGAATATGAAAAACAAAGAAATGAAAAAATTTACGAAATCCAAGGCAATCGAAATCCATTTATAGACCATCCTGAATGGGCGGAGAAGATATGGTAAATTAAAGAAGAGTACTCAAAACGCCACTTCAAGGTTTAAGTTGAAGTGGCGTTTTTATTATATTCTTTTTAAAAGTGCATTTTCAGTAGATTCATCGAATTCAGCATGGAATACTTTGAAGGCTATGTAGTGAAGAATTTGATCAGTAACCTATTTTTTATGCTGTTTTTTCTGCATAACAACAAACGCAACATATTCACGAATCATTGCGTTTGGCCAAAAATACCCTAAACAATCTCTTTCTTTACCTTTTTCACAATAGAACGTGAAGATAGTCTACCATGCAGTAAATAATAAACACCAATTCCGATTATTATCAGGAATGAACAATAAAAATATAATGATCCATGATCAATTTTAGTTGCGGCAATACCAAAGATAAATGATCCAATGCCGAACCCAAAATCATAGATAGAAAGGAATGTAGCCGTAGCCAATGCCCTCTTTTTAGGAGGTGCTACTTGAATGGCAATGGTTTGAAAGCTGGGAAATACAGTTCCCCACCCAACTCCAATAAGGGCTGCTGATGTAAGAAATAACAAGGGCGTATTCGATACACTCAATAAGAACGTACCGCCTGCAAAGCATAAAATAGCGGGATAAATGATCATATTTGCCCCAAACAAATCAAACCATTTTCCGGTAAAAGGTCGTGAAATTAAAAGGACCACTGCGTACACAACAAAGAAATAACCAGCAGCTTCCACTAAACCTTGCTCTTTAGCATATATGGATACGAAGGAAATAATTCCTGAATAAATCAGTCCAAAGAAAGCTGAAATCAATGATACAGGAATGGCGGAACTTTCCAAGTAATCTCCAATTTTCATACTTTTTTTTTGTTCAATTGCCCGTTCTGGCATAGAAGCTTTCTTAGGTAATTTAACAAATAATCCTGCAACGAGTGCAAAGCAAGCACAACATGCATTTATGATAAACATTACATCTGTCGCTGTTTGTTGCATAACAGTCAAACCCAAAAAGGGACCAATAGCCATAGCAAGATTTAGCGTTAGTCCATAGTACCCCATTCCTTCTCCTTTGCGGGATTCAGGGATGAGATCAGCCACAATTGCACCAGTGGCCGTTGTGGCCATTCCAAAGCCAATTCCATGAAAAAAGCGAAGAATGAGTAAGCCCATCAAAGATTGTGGAATAAAATACAAAATTGAAGCTGCGAAAAGAACAATGAGGGAACTTATAAAAACGCTATACTTTCCTGCCTTTTCGATCCATTTACCTGCAAATGGGCGTGTTAGGATGGATGCAATCAAAAAAACTGTAGTAATAAGTCCTACATCAGATTCGGCGCCATGCCATTCTTGTAAAGCATATATCGGTAGTGTGACCAATAAATAAAAAAATGTTGTAAACACGAGAAAATTAGTAATGGCAATACTGATAAAATCCCTTGTCCATAATCGGGGTTTATCCAATATTTCCACCTCCCATATAATATTATTCCTTGTAACGAAAGCGAAGCGTCAGCTACAGATGTTTTATGTACCGAAAGCGAGCGACAGGTACAGAAGTCTCCTACCTCAATAGGCGGTGAGGTGAATGCAGATTTAAGCCCTTTCAACGGGTGTCCAAACTGAAAGGAGTTCCTTGAATTTTTACTGCTATAAAGTTGAGTCCCCATGCAATCAAACAAAATATGTACATAACTATTGTCATAAGCTACCTGCCAAATCAAAATTTTTTCTAAATTTATTATTCATTGATACTGTCATTTCTAAAAGGTACAGTTTACAATAAACACAAATGACAGATGAGGTATTTCAATGATGAATGAACTAATATTTATTATCAATCGAGAAAGTAACACCCCTATGTACCAACAAGTTTATCAATACATACGTACTCAGATTTTATCTGGTAAATTAGAGTGGAATACAAAGTTGCCATCGATTAGACAACTTGCTCTCCAATTAGAGGTTAGCAGAAACACAACTCAGTTAGCCTATGAACAATTGCAATCGGAAGGATATATTCGAAGTGAGAACAAAAAGGGGTTTTTTGTAGATGCAACTATATCGGATGAGACGCTTAATTATGCACCCATTAGAAAACAGCATTATGAAAAAAATCAAACTGACATAAAAACGATTGACTTTAAGATGGGGACAGTGGATCAAGCGAACTTCCCTTTGAAAACATGGAGAATGCTCACAAACAAAGTCCTTAAAGACTCTAGCATGTTTTCATACGGAGAAAAACAAGGAGATATTCAATTAAGAAAGGCACTAGCAGATTACTTGTTTCAATCAAGAGGGGTTAATACGTCTACTGAACAGATTGTTATTGGCAGTAGTACACAACACTTATTATTACTTTTGACGCTGTTGCTAAAGCAGGACTATCATTATTTGGCAGTAGAAGACCCTGGATATAATGTGGCAAGGGAACTATTTGCTCTTCAGTCATTTATTATTGATCCGATTCCGGTAACAGAACAAGGCATTCAAGTCGAGCGCCTTTTAAAGTCGCCTTCTAGACTTTTATATGTCACTCCTACTCACCACTTTCCATATGGAGTAACTATCCCCGTCAATGAAAGATTAAAGTTAATTCAATGGGCAAAAAGGGTGGAAGGATATATTATTGAGGATGATTACGATAGTGAATTTCGTTACATCCATCAACCTATACCGTCTCTTCAAAGTTTAGATTCTAATGATAGGGTGGTTTATTTAGGAACTTTTTCAAAAGCACTGCTACCTTCTATCCGTGTTAGTTATATGGTTTTGCCAACGAGGCTAGTAAGTGAATATAAAAAGATCCTTCCTTTGCTTGAGCAAACATCCTCATCTATTCACCAGAGAACATTGGCGACCTTTATGAATGAGGGATATTGGTACTCACATTTAAGGAAGATGAAAGCTTTGTATAAACGTAAAATGAATCTATTGAAAAGGGAATTACTAAAACACTTTAAAAATTATGTTGAAATAAAAGGTGGTAACTCAGGGATTTACGTTATTATTGAAGTTAAAACAAAAATGAGTGAAAAAATGCTAATTGAAAGGGCATATGAACACGGAATAGCAGTTAATCCTTGCTCACAAACTTTCTCGAAATATAAACCACAATATCCACATATTTTACTTGGATTGGGTAATCTATCTGAAGAAGAGATAATAAATGGAGTATCTCAACTAGCAAAAATTTGGTTGTAGTCTTATTAGGGATAGCACCACATCGGTATTAAGTTAAGATTTTAAAGTACCCCCTAAAGTTTCCCATAAGGCTGGGAACATTTTAACTTCCTAGGAGAATTCCGTTTTAGTAAGAAAAAAATTGCACCATTAGACTCTCCTCGACCAGCACAGATAATTTAACTTATTTCAGCGGTTGTCTGGACACCACTGTATCAAATCAGGCTTTTTCTTATTCCATAATCGGCCAAATAAGTTAGGAAGGTTGTCTCATTATAATTAAAGGAGATAAGCACTAATGAAAAATATTTTTAATCCTATTCATACAGCAGAAGTTTTAAAGCGTATTGACAAATTAAGTCCGAATTCACAACCGCAATGGGGAAAAATGGATGTTGCCCAAATGCTAGCGCATTGTTCATCTTTCCAAGACATTGCAATGGGAAATTCTTTTCCACCAAGGAATTGGTTAGGAATAATAGTAGGGAGGTTTGCAAAACAAATCATTTACAATGACAAGACATTGCCCCATAATTTGTCTACTATTCCAACCATTTTGATTGCAGATGATAGAGAATTTGAGACAGAAAAAGAAAAGCTTAAACAAAAAATTATCACATTTCAAAATAACGGACCAGAGAAGTGCACAACTCATCCTCATCCTTTTTTTGGGAAACTTACTCCGGAGCAATGGGGTAAAGGAATATACAAGCACCTTGACCACCATTTTAAACAGTTTGGAGTTTAAACATTGAAAAACTAAATGAAACGATGTGCATCATTAGAAGAAAGCGGCTTAGTTGAAGAAGGATTTTCTGTTCCTGAATGAAGAAGTGAGTTGTATTAGAATATATGAAAAGTGGGTTTGATGATGATAAAGGATATGGATATTCAATGTCATTTTATGGTAAGTGATTTTCTCCAAAAGTAGTTGAACAACTAATTGGGATTAAATTAGAGCATAAAATCGAAGTTGGAGATATATCTAAAATAGGAAGAAACAAAGGTAAACCTTCAGATTACGGAAATGGTGAACTATGTCCTCCAAAAGATTTCAAAGATCACTATATTGAGTGAATATCTGAAAGTAATTGTGCAGTAGAGAAAAAATATTTGGTTATCGATTAGTTCTGTTTTTAAAAAAGTTTGAAGTTAACAAAAAAGCAATTCCTATAATAATGAATAGTAGTGCTACGGATTTATTCGGAATAAATGAATTGTAATTAAGTGAACCGAGTGACGTTCCAAGTCCACTCAAACACATAAAGAAGCCTATCCAATAAATGAATTTTCCAATTGTAGTATGTTTTTTCATATATAGATTCCTCCTAAAATGTGGATTGTTATATTTCAAAGCATAACATAACTAGGGGATTTTTTAGAACGGTGGTTAATTTAATTACTTAACACTTTGTGGGTGCGAAACGTTTCTCTATAAATGCGTATGCATGAAATGGGAGGGCTGTCAAAACAGTCACAACTGATTTACCGAAATTCGGAATGAAAGCCGTCATGTTGAGCTGAAACGAATTATCTGATACTCCAACATGCATGGTCTACCGTCTGAAGGGCAGATGAATTACTTTCATCTGCCCTTTTTCAAGTTATTGTTCCCAATGAGAAGGACGTTTCAGGTGGGAGGGTAATTTTGTTTGAAGATTGCCATGTGCTGAATTAATTTGCATTTGGGTTAAAAACATACTAGTTGAAAGGTCTGCATCGCGTAAATTGGCATCACGTAAATCCGCGCCAATAAAATCAACACCTCTTAAATCAGCATTATGTAGATTGGCAGCAATTAAATAAGATCCTCGAAGATCAGTTGCTCTCAAATCCTTGCCTTTTAAATTCTTCCCAATCCAATCAACCCCGCGATTATCATACTTTCGAACGTTTTTTCCAATCTTTACGATAAGGCTTTGGCGAATTTGCTCACTTGTTTCTAACAGTAAAACATTCACTGGCAGTCGGAAATTAGGAATATCTATTGCTAGTAATGCATCAGCTTCTAGCTCTGTTGCACGCTGTAGTTGTTCTAATTGTATATGTAGTTTGTTATATAGTGATGAATCTACGTTATACGATAAAGCCTCTGCTACGTAGGCAATCATTTCATAAAGTTGTTCCATCATAGGAAAGACACGAAACATTTTCTCGGAAACTTCAGGGAATTGTCGCCAGTCTTGTCCATGGAAGGTTGTTTGTGAAACCTTTTGTCCAGCCCCTAAACAATCAAAAACTGTACATCCTTTAAACCCTTGATCTCTAAGTTTACTATGAATTTGACAGCTAAAATCTGATTGTAGATTAGGGCAAGGTGTCCCAGCTGCTTTATGAATAGCAAAGTCGCTAGAAGCGGCAATATTTAAAGCCGTGCAGCATAGACCAAAACAGCTTTGGCAATCTGCCTGTAAGCTTTCACGTATCTTTTTTCCCATCGTATAATCTATTTTTTTTACTTCTGACATTATTGTTTACCTCTCTTAACACATAAACTTTTTACATTTAATTCTATCACTTATTATGAACAAAAGGATATTTTTGTATGGATGAATTTATCGTTTACCTCTAGATGATCAGGAAATAAATTGATAGTTTTTTACAAATCCGGAACACTCTATTGACAATTTATTGTAAAATGCTATAATTTTTATCGACAGACAGTCGGTCTAGTGAGGAGGCATAAAAATGAGAAAAGAAGCGATAGAACGCAGAAACGAAATACTTGATGTAGCGGATGAGCTTTTCGGTCAGAAGGGCTTCGATGGCACAAGTACTAACGATATTCTCGAAAAGGTTGGTATTGCACGGGGAACGTTATATTATCACTTCAAGTCGAAGGAGGATATTATGGACGCGTTAATTGAGCGGTATAATGCCCAAATTCTAGGTGCTGCAAAAGAAATTGCAGCCAATAAGAGCATCCACGTTAACGAGCGTATTATTCGTGTTGTAATGGCATTAAACATAAGTGGCGGAAATGGTAAGGAAATTATTGACCATATACATAAGCCTCAGAATGCGCTTATGCATCAGAAAATACAAAAGGTTATTATGAACGGCCTTCCCCCGATACTGACGGACATAATCCGTGAGGGGATTGAGCAAGGACTATTCAGTACGCCGTATCCGTATGAATGTATGGAAATGATTGTGGCCTATACGAATACCGTTTTTGATGATGATATGGTTGATATAACCGAGGAAGAACGTGCTGCACGAATACCAGCTTTTGTCTTCAACGTAGAAAGACTGCTCGGTGTCGAAAGTGGAAGCCTTATGTACATGATGAAGATGTTTGGCAATGGGGGTGAAGAAAGTGGAAACAACGATGGTTGATTCTGAGAGGTTTTTTAGAAAATTTCTTCTGCTTTGGTCAGGACAACTAATTTCAGCAATAGGAAACGGGCTTACAGCGTTTGGGCTTGGTATTTATGTTTTCCAACAGACGGGAAAGGCATCGGCAATGGCGCTTGTAACCTTACTTGCGTTTATGCCTTCGCTTCTATTAAGCCCTGTAGCAGGAGTGCTTGCGGATCGTTATGATCGAAGACTTTTAATGGTGTTAGGCGACAGTCTTTCAGCGATAGGACTTGTTTATATTCTTATCTGTATGCTTAGCGGGGAAGCACTGTTATGGCAGATTTGTGTGGGAGTTACAATAAGCTCGGTGTTTTCATCGCTGCTTGATCCCGCATACAAGGCTACGGTTACGGATTTACTGACCGAGGAACAATACACAAAGGCAAGTGGTTTAGTCCAGGTGGCGGGTTCTGCAAAATATTTGATTTCACCCATCATTGCGGGATTTTTGCTCACCGTTTCGGATATAAAGCTTTTGCTTGTCATCGACATTTGTACATTCTTTGTAACCGTAACATCAGCTCTTGCAGTACGTAAAGGGCTTGCTTCAAAGACATACGAACAGACACAATCATTTTTCCATGAGTTCAAAGATGGTTGGCGTGCAGTTTCTGAAAATCGAGGTGTGCTCGTTCTTGTAATGATGACATCGGTGCTGACATTTTATCTTGGAATTATTGAAACACTTTCCATTCCGATGTTGCTTACTTTTACGAGCAGCTCCGTAATAGGAACGGTGGAAACGTTTGTCGCTACAGGGATGCTCGTATCTAGTGTGATCATCGGATTTCTTCCAATCAAAAAAGGGTATGTGAAAATTCTTTCGTTTTCGCTGTTTTTTGAAGGAATATTTATGGCGGTATTCGGACTTCGAGAAAATATAGCTCTAATCTGTATTTCAGGTTTTTTCTTTTTTGCCATGATGCCATTTGCAAACTCAACATTAGATTTTCTTGTTCGTACCAACATTGATAATGCCGTTCAGGGCAGAGCATGGTCACTTATTGGGGTTATTTCACAGCTTGGATTTGTAGCAGCCTATGCGCTTTCAGGGGTACTTGCGGATTATGTGTTTACGCCTTTGCTAGTGGACGGCGGATTGCTTGCAGACAGCGTAGGGAAAATTACCGGTACAGGTCAAGGCAGAGGAACGGGCTTCCTCATCATAATCGCTGGAATTTTATTAAGTATTACTTCATTTATTTTGTTCAATTTGAAATCAGTGAAAAAGCTTGAAAACAGAGGTGACGTATGTATTTCAGATTAATCCGTAATGACATTTCTAAAAGCAAACTGATAACGCTGACAACAACGTTATTTGTCGCGGCTGCGGCTATGCTCGTTTCTTTATCGGCGATACTTATGGTTAATCTTTCTGGTGCTATCGATTCACTTATGAATCAGGCGAAAACGCCGCATTTTATGCAAATGCACTCGGGAGATATCGATACTGTCCGGCTTGCAAATTTCGCGGAGCAAAACAGCAATGTCGATGAATTTCAAGTGCTTGAGTTTCTGAACATGGATAACGGGCAAATTATTTTAGGTGATCGTTCGCTTGCGAATAATGTGCAAGACAATGGTTTCAGCATACAGAGTGAAAAATTTGATTATCTTCTTGATCTTGACGGAAACATTATAAACGTATCCGATGGCGAGCTCTATGTTCCAATTAACTATATGAAGGACAACACCACAAGAGTCGGTGATAAAGCGATAATAGGCGGAAAGGAATTTACTGTTGCGGGCTTCCTTCGCGATTCACAGATGAATTCTATGCTGTCTTCCTCAAAAAGATTTCTTGTTAGTCAAAATGATTATGCGGAAATAAAAAGCCATGGGAGTATGGAGTATTTGATAGAGTTTAGACTAAAGGATTTATCGGCGCTTGGTGAATTTGAAACTGCTTATGCTTCCGCAGGTCTTGAAGCGAACGGACCAACGATTACATATCCACTTTTCAAAACACTTAATGCACTTTCCGACGGGATCATGATAGCAGTTATACTTCTTATAAGCGTTCTTGTCGTTGCTATCGCATTTCTGTGCATCCGCTTTACACTCCTTGCGAAAATCGAAGACGATTACCGTGATATTGGTGTTATGAAGGCATTAGGGCTACACCTTTCCGACATTAAGAAAATTTATCTTGCAAAGTACGCAGCAATTGCGGCAGGGGGGAGTATTCTCGGTTATGCACTTTCGTTGATGTTCAAAAACATGCTTCTTGAAAACATCCGGCTTAATATGGGGGAAAGCGAAAACTCTTCTTTTGCTTCGGCATTAGGCATAATCGGCATACTGCTTGTATTCCTCGCAATAATCGCTTATGTAAGCGGAATGCTAAGACGCTTCCGGAAAATATCTGCTGCAGAAGCGATACGCTTTGGCACTTCACAGGAAAAAAACACAGGCGTAAAACGTTTTTGCCTATACAAAAATAAGCTGTTAAACACAAACATTTTTCTTGGTATTAAAGATGTTCTCGCAAGGAAAAGACTTTATGCCACAATGCTTGCAGTACTTGTCATTTCAGCATTTATTATTATTGTTCCACAAAACCTTTACAACACGATTTCCTCAACAAGCTTCATTAAATATATGGGTATTGGAAACTACGATATTCGTATTGATATTCAGCAGACGGATCAAATTCCTGAAAAAACTGCGGAAATTTCAGAATATATGAACAGCGACAATTCCATTTCAAAGTATACCATCCTTACAACAAAGACATTCAAAGCAAAAACGGAAGACGGTTCGGAGGAAAATATAAAAATCGAACTTGGCGACCACTCGATATTCCCTATCGAATATACAGAGGGAAGAGCACCCGCTGTAGAAAAGGAGATTGCACTTTCGGCTTTGAACGCCGAAGAAATGAGCAAAAAAGTCGGCGATACCATTACGGTCATAATAAAGGGGAAGGAGAGTAAGCTCACGGTAAGTGGCATTTATTCCGACATTACTAACGGTGGTAAAACGGCAAAGGCTGTTTTTACTGACAATTCGGAAAATATAATGTGGAGCGTTATTTGTGCAAAGCTTTCAGATAAAACTCTTGTCGATGAGAAAATCTCTAAATATGCGGACCGATTTACTTTTGCTAAAATCTCCAATATTGATGAATTTGTTAAACAAACATTCGGTTCGACAATAAAATCAGTTGAAAAGACCTCCATTGCTGCAATTGCTATAGCGCTCATAATAACGGTACTAGTGACACTATTGTTTATGAAAATGCTTGTCGCAAAGGATAGATATTCGATTGCTGTCATGAAAGCACTAGGTTTTACAAACTCCGATATGACGGTACAGTATGGTTCACGAGCGGTTTTCGTAGCCATTATCGGAATTGTCCTGGGCACCCTTATGGCAAACACTCTTGGAGAGGTACTTACAGGTGCGGTTATCACCTCGTTCGGGGCGTCATCGTTTAGTTTTTCAATCAATCCACTTTCGGCGTATGTACTTTGTCCGTTATTGATGATTTGTTCGGTACTGATCACAACAATAATTGGCACATGGGACGTGGGGAAAATAAAAATATCCGAAAATATAAAGGAGTAGCTTATGAAGAAGATTATAATCGGTGAACATATTGTAAAGTCTTTCGGCGAGGGTGATGAAAAGCGCAATGTTCTAGACGGAGCGTCCGTTGAAATAAACGAGGGTGAGTTTGTTGCAATCATGGGACCCTCGGGCTCGGGAAAATCAACGCTCATGTTTGCATTGAGTGGCATGGACAGCGTTAATGGTGGAAGGGTTACTTTTGATGGTAGTGATTTATCGGCAGTTGGAGAGGTTGAACTTTCAGATATACGTAGAACTAAAATGGGCTTTGTATTTCAACAACCAACAATGCTTAAAAATCTGAATATTCTTGATAATATTATTCTACCATCCATCCGTGATAACAGAAAAAACGTTGCGAAAATTTCAGAGAAGGCAAGAGCGCTTATGAAGAGGGTAGGCATTGCGGAGCTTGAAATGCGTGACATTACACAAGTTTCGGGTGGTCAACTTCAGCGAGCGGGGATATGTCGTGCGCTTTTGAACAGCCCGAAAATCATTTTCGGCGATGAGCCTACAGGTGCACTTAATTCAAAATCAGCCCAGGAGATCATGGACATTTTTACCGAAATCAACGCTGGCGGTACTGCGATTATGCTCGTCACTCACGATGCAAAGGTTGCGGCGCGGACGGAGCGTGTGATGTTTATGTGCGATGGAAAAATCGTCAGTGAACTGAAACTTCCAAAATTTGATGGAACGAATATTGATGGCAGAGTAGGGAAAGTAACGGAGAAAATGTGGGAAATCGGAATATGAGTTGCTGTATCAATTAACACCGAATCTCACAATGAAGAATGTAGGATTTCTATAGTAGTTACGTACCGAGTTGGCAATAAATGATTAGTCTTAGAGAAAAGCAGGGGAATTGGTTTACAAACCTACCTCTGCTTTTATTTCAGTATATAAAAAGAAAATTTATTCAGATGTTGATTCCGTTGAAGAGACAATATAGTAGAATGATTGGTTGAAACAACTATTTTCATTTTTACAAAATAAATTCATAGGAGATGTGCCTTTTATGAAAGCTGGAAATAGCATTATTATTTTAAGTATAATCTGTATTATAATTGGATTAGTCTACGCATTAGGATATAACAGTTCTATTTACTTTAAATATTTATTTTCTTTTCATACTGTTGGGAATGGGTATTTTGATTGATAGGATTGAAGAAATGATAAAGAAAAAACGGTAAGATGTAATTCAAAATAAGTTGTTAGCAAATATTTGAGAATCGTGTATGAAGTTATAGCCGATGACACTGGATATATTACCTATCTCTTCTTCAAAAACAGGGAATGTGGTATTCTTCTTCTTAAGGATACGATGCTGTATTTTTAGCAAGGCTTGTTAACTCTATGAGAAACACACCTGATAGTACATAAAAAATACAACAAGAAGTAGTGGTGAAGGAAAATGGGGTAACGGTAAAAGATTTACTACAATTGCCATCATTTAGAGGGGCAGAAGTTTTAACGGGTAAAATTAATCTTAATCGTACGGTCTCATCTTTATCTGTGTTAGAAGTTTCGAATGTAGATTTTTTATCTACGATTATCCAATCCGTCCAGGAAGAGTGGTATGCGGAAGAGCTAGTCATTAGCTCTTTTTATTCAATTAGAGATAGTGTAGAACAACAATGTAAAACCATTCAACACTTACATGATCTTGGCGAATTGGGTCTTATTTTATATTATGTGGGAATTGTTTTACCTGAAATTCCAGAAGAGGTACTGCAATTAGCAGACTCTCAAGGTTTTATCATTATTTGTATGCCTAAAAATGATTACTCTCTACGTTATAATGAGGTCATTTATGAAGTGATGGAAGCAATTGTTAGTAATCAGGCTGTCAATGATCAGTTTGTGAAGGAAACTTTAGAAAAGGTCAGCTTGCTACCAGAGCATTTACAAAGTGTAGAAATCACACTGAAAATGCTATCTGATCGCCTGAAAGCTAACATTGTACTGACAAACAGTAATTTTGATATTGTGAATCAAGTGATGTGGCCAAGAAATTCATCTTTAGATGTTTGGCAAGTACTACAGGAGTTTTCACAAAGTCATCTAAATAAAGAAAAGGGAAAGCTAGAACTACAAAGAAGCGATTTATCGTGTGTCGTTGAATATAAAAGTGTTCAGCAAAAAAATGGGGAACAGCTACTTTTGTTTGTTATTAAAGAGAACACACCCTTACCAGCGAAGACCATTGAAAAAATTAGTGAAGTTGTCCAAGTGGCCATTAATCTTTGGGGCGACAAGCATGATGAAGTTAGTGAGTATGCATTAGTAAAAGCGATTATTAATGATGAAAGCGACAAAATGCGAAGACTAGCTAACATGCTAAATATCGATGTTTCTGCTATTCAAATGATGTGGCTAATTTATATTAACGATGTATCAGAAGAGAAGAAAATTAGGGATGAACTGGAAGAGCAACTTTCAAAGTATTATCAAACGACAGTGATTCAATGCATTGATCGTTGTATTATTGTTCTTTTAGGAAATGGCTTGTATAAACTTCATGAATATGAGATTGCTACTGAGTTTATTGAAACAACTAATTATTACTCCCAAATATCAGAAATCGTTTACTCACCGAAAATGAAAAATACTAAAGCTGTACGTCAAATGTATCAATTGGTGAATCAAGTAGGAGAGAAAGTTCATACCATCTATCCTATGCGCAAATTGTTTACTGCCGCAGAACTTCGATCGATGAAGCGAGCCATTGATTTAAGTAAACAGGGAGAAGAAATGATTGAAGAATCCCTTTCCGTTATTGAGCCCATTTTAAATGATAAAGAGTCCCTAAATACATTAGTTGCATTTCTTTTAGATGCAAATGGTAGTTTTGATGAGTGTGCGAAAAACTTATACATTCACAAAAATACAGTGAAGTATCGTATAAAAAAAATTAGTGAACTAATTGGCAACGATGTAACGGTTTATTCGGAATTTTACGATGTATATATGGCCTGCATGATCTATCGCCTAATTAATGGTTAGAAAAGTCTGAATTTTTGTCAAAAAAGATAAAAATTCATACTTTTTTTTCATTTTTGAAAAAGACTCACCTCTATACCTTCTTTTATAATAAAAAACATTAACTAATGAACTACCGATAAAGGAGGGGACGATATGGAGAAAGATGGGCAAGGTCAGTCTTGGTATAGTTTAGGGATTATATGGGCAGGCGCAATGATTTGTATACCAAGCTTATTAGTTGGGAATACATTGATTTCTGGTATGGGTTTAACGAAGGCATTAGCCGTGTCTTTTGTTGGATATGCAATTGTAGTAATCATCATGATTTTTCAAGGAATGCAAAGTAGTGATCTAGGAAAGCCAACCGTTCATGTCGCTGGACAAGTGTTTGGTAAAAAAGGATCACGGACGATTCTTTCTATTATTTTGGCGATTGCTTGCTTAGGCTGGTTTGGCATTCAAGCCAACGTTTGCGGAGTTGCGTTAGCTAATTTGTTAGCAGCGTATGATATGAATGTACCTATTCCGTTAGCCTCTTTACTTAGTGGTTTGGTGATGGTAATTTCAGCTGTTTATGGCATCAAAGTGCTACGTGTCTTAAGTTATATTGCAGTTCCTTTCTTAATTGTCATTTGTCTACTAGGTTTAGTGCAAGCTTTATCTGGAGACAATCTACAGCTTATGTTGGACTACAAACCTAAAAATAACATGAGTTTTTCGGATGGACTAGCTATAACGATTGGTTCATTTGCACTTGGGGCAGTAATCGCGGGCGATTATTCCCAATATTCCAAAAAACGCTCGGATGTTTTTAAAGCAGCAACATTTGGAATTATACCAGCTGGAGTATTGATGATTGCTGTGGGAGCCGTTTTAACAATCGCTTATCAAACAAGTGATATTACGGCTGTCTTTCTTAATATTGTTACTCCATTAATCGGTGGTGTCGCTTTGATTTTAGCCACATGGAAAACCAATTTAGTGAATGCAATATCAGGAGGAATCGCCTTAATTAATGTTTTTAACGTTTCGAAGGACAAAGAAAAAATGGCGATTGGCCTAGCTGGAACGATTGGGACTTTACTTGCCGTGATCGGTATTTTAAATTACTTTACACCGATTATGTCGATTTTATCAGCGATGATTCCTCCAGTTGCAGGCGTTATGATTGCCTCTTATTGGGTAATGAATAAAGGGGATAAAACAAGCTGGAAGGAAGTTGACGGTGTCAATCGTTTAGGTGTTTTCTCGTGGCTAGTTGGTGCAGTGATTGCTAGTATTCCGGTTGTTTTATCGTTATTCCCTAGCATGCCTCAATTACCTAATCAGCCATTAATTGGTATTGTTATTTCATTTGTTATTTATTATTTCGGTTATCGTATATCCGTACAAAAAACGGTCGTATTGGAGGAAAATAGATGAGATATTTAGATAAAGAAGCTATTGAACATATTGCGATTGGAGCCGCCTTTTTAGGAACAGGCGGAGGGGGGGACCCTTATATCGGGAAAATGATGGCTCTTTCTGCCATTGAAAAAAATGGACCAGTTAAATTGTATTCAGTTGATGAAATTGAAGATGACGACTTTTTTATTCCAGCAGCTATGATGGGTGCACCTTCAGTTTTAGTGGAGAAATTTCCGCGTGGAGATGAGTTTGTTAAAGTTTTTCAAAAACTAGCGAAGTATATTGGGAAAGAAAAGGTTACAGGAACATATCCAATGGAAGCAGGCGGAGTGAATTCGATGATCCCGATTGTCGTAGCGGCACAACTGGATATCCCACTCATTGACTGTGATGGCATGGGACGTGCATTTCCAGAATTGCAAATGGTGACCTTTAATTTAGATGGGATTTCTGCAACACCGATGGCTATTACAGACGAAAAAGGAAATATCGGGATTTTTGAAACGATTAATAATAAATGGACAGAACGAATAGCACGTTCAGCAACAGTTGAAATGGGCGCTAGCTCTTTAGTTAGCTTGTACCCAACGACTGGAGCTCAGATTAAAAAGAGCGGCGTTCATCATATCATTACACTTTCAGAAAAAATCGGTGAAATTATTGCTTCCAAAAATAGAAATGTGAAAGATAAACTTCATGAATTACTACAGCTAGTTTCTGGCTATGAATTATTCCAAGGTAAAATTGTCGATGTGATTAGAGAAACGAAGGGTGGATTTAACCTTGGGACAATGAATTTGGAAGGTATGGAAGTCAATAAAAACGAAAATATGAAGGTTCATTTTCAAAATGAAAACCTTATTGCTGAGAAAAATGATCAGGTTGTAGCAATGACCCCTGATTTAATTTGTTTAGTAGATTATGAAACTTTATTGCCAGTGACAACGGAAAGTTTAAAATACGGTAAGCGTGTCCGAGTAATTGGATTGCCAGCCAATGAAAAATGGCGGACTGATAAAGGAATAGCAACAGTAGGTCCAAACTATTTTGGTTATGATTACGATTATGCTCCAATTGAGGAATTGGTTAAAAAGGTGGTAACTGAACATGTATAAGATTGGAATCGATGTTGGTGGGACGAATACGGATGCCATTATTTTAGATGAACATAGCAATCTCATTCATAGTGTTAAATCGCCAACGAGTTTAGATATTAAAACTGGTATTGAAACAGCTTTACGAAACCTATTACAAGAATCGAACATTGATAAAACGAAAATTACGCATGCAATGTTAGGCACAACACAATGTACAAATGCCATTGTAGAGCGTAAAAAATTAGCGAAAGTCGGTGTAATCCGTCTAGGATATCCAGCAACCGCCTCTGTACTTCCATATACTGCATGGCCGAAAGATATGATTGAAAAACTATCAGGGAATTATGCCTTAGTCCATGGTGGTTATGAATACGATGGTCAACTTTTAGGCGAGCTTGATGAAGACGAGATTCAATCACTTCTTGAAGACTGGCGTGAAAAAGTGGACTCCATAGCGATAGTTGGTGTCTTTTCCTCCATCAAAAATGATCAAGAGATACGGGTTCGCAGTCTAATACAAGAAGTTTATGAAGAAGAATTCCCAATTTCCTGTTCGTCGTTGATTGGCTCAGTAGGTTTAATTGAACGTGAAAATGCAACCATTTTAAATGCAGCCTTATGCAAAGTAATTGAAACGACAACGACAGGCTTTGTTCATGCGTTAGAAGGTGAAGGGATTTTCAATGCCAAAGTGTATTTATGCCAAAATGATGGAACTTTAATGTCAATCGATTATGCTAAACAATTCCCGATTTTAACGATAGCATGTGGACCGACGAACAGCATACGTGGCGCTTCTTATTTAGCAAAAATCAAAGATACGATGGTTTTAGATGTTGGTGGAACGACTTCTGATATTGGGGTCTTACAGGACGGATTTCCAAGGGAGTCTTCGGTAGCAGTAGAAGTAGGGGATATTCGCACAAATTTTAGAATGCCAGATATTATTTCTGTTGGGCTAGGTGGGGGCAGTATTGTCCGAGTAAATAATGGGGAAATTACGGTTGGACCTGATAGCGTCGGGTACAAAATTTCTGAAGAAGCATTTGTTTTCGGAGGGAATACTCTTACGACAACAGACATCGCTGTTCGTCTTGGATTAGCTAATGTTGGTGATAGTCGTTTAGTGACGCATATTGATGAAGAGTTCGCAAAAGAAGCGCAATTAGAAATATCATCATTAATTGAACAAGCTATTGATAAAATGAAAACTTCATCAGAAGATGTTCAGCTTGTCTTAGTTGGTGGAGGCAGTATCATTGTTCCGGATACTCTTCGAGGAGTCTCCAATATTGTTAAATTTGAAAATGGGACTGTGGCAAATGCGATTGGTGCCTCTATTGCTCAAATTAGTGGTCAATATGAACAGATTTATATTTATTCTAAAGAGCCACGTGAGACTTCATTGAAGGATGCTCAAGAAAAAGCAGTGAAACAAGCTGTTTTAGCAGGAGCACTTACTGAGACGATTGAGTTAGTGGAAGTAGAAGAAACACCCCTTGCTTATCACCCCGAAAATGCAACGAGATTAAAAGTTAAAGTGGTAGGGAAAATGAGTTAGATGTGGCTTTCTTCACTGTGTTGTCAAATCAACGACAACAATTTAAAGAATTAGGCAGTAACGACAAGGGACAAATTCTTGTCGTTACTGCCTTTTTTAATCGCCCAGTCGGAATCAGAAATCGCCTCCGAATTAACGGACAGCTTTTCTGTGTGAATCTTTTTTTGCTCTTTGGAAGGCGGATGTCGATAAAATTCAGAAGTTGGGTGATAAAACGCAAAAGTTAGTCGATAAATTTAAAAAGTTGGGTGATAAAATGCAAAAGTTAGTAGATAAATCTAAAAAGTTGGGCGATAAAACGTAAAAGTGTAAAGTTGGATGACGTTTTGTTAAAACGTCAGTCATGTGGATAAGTTGATTAGAGTGAAGACTTGACGCCCTCAGGAAATCACCTCCAATCTTACAAAAGGTGCATACTTTATTAACATTAAATTCATTACAACATGAAGAAAGGAGCCTAAAATTTAAAGGCTCTTCCTTTTTTTTGAATTTAATACTTGCAAACATAAAAGTCATAGTGTAATATTTAACTAGTACACTATGACACGAGGTGTTTATTTTGAAAAAATTTGCAGGAAATTTAAAAAAGGAATGGGTCCTCTATAGGACATGGCTATTTGTAGGGGTTTTTATAGGGATCATGCTGTCAATGGTAGTTCCATATTTAATAAGGCGGTTTAGTGGTGAATTTGCGTTGGAAAATCAGGCGTCATTTGCCTTCTCGATACTAGTACTAGTCTTAGGTGGATTTTTTTCGATATTACAATTCCTAGCTAGTATGCGTCATGACTTAAAGAACAAAGAGATATGGCTGCATTCAACTAGCTCCATTGCACAGCTTGTAGGTGTGAAAATCGTATTTTCCATAATTGGATACGCGATCTTTAATTTTATCTTTGTGAGTATAGCTATTTACAAAGTCAAAGATGAAATTATAGGCAACTTCGCACAATTACTTTTACTACTTTTATTTTTTGTAGCCATTATAGTTATTCTTCAATTGATGATGTTTGTGATACTGCTACTATTTTTAGCATTGAATCTCCAAATGAAACACTTTATTGGAAGTTTTTCCATTGTGATCACGATGGTGGCCTTTTTCATTAGTATGAATGAATGGTTGAAATTTACAGAGAGTAAATTGTATGATAAAATTTTCCATCATATAGGGATTCGTTTAACTACTCTGGAGCAATTTTTTCCACAGTTACCATCATTTCAGTTCAACTTTAAGACAATGTATGTCGTAGAAGAAGTAGCAACGATCATTTTTGTAGCGATTTTATTTATCATAGCGACAAAGTGGCTTGAAAAGGTGGTTTTACGATGACAATCGACTTTTCACGTGATAAGCCCATCTATAGCCAGCTTGTCGATCGGATATGTGGGGACATTTTGAAAGGGAAGCTAGTGCTTGGGGATCGACTTCCTTCGGTTCGAGAGTATGCAGTGGAAACAGGTGTCAATGTAAATACTGTGCAACGGGTGTATAAGGAGTTAGAAGCGATGAATATAACGGAAACCAAACGAGGTCAAGGTACATTTATTACAACCGATGATGGGCGAATTGCTCTATTACGGGAAGATATGAAAAATCAACTGGCAGATCATTTTTTAACTTCCATTGAAGCACTTGGATTTTCAAAGGAAGAGATGCTCGTTGTTTTACAAAATAAATCGTGAGGTGAAATAAATGCTACAGCTATCATATGTTTCTTTTCGTTATATGAAAAAGCCTATTTTACAAGATGTGTCTTTTTCCATTCCTGTTGGACAAATCATTGGGCTTGTTGGAGAAAATGGTAGTGGCAAGTCGACACTATTAAAAGTGTTGGCCGGCATATTACGTCCATCAAGTGGTGAGGTATTGCTAAATGGAGAGCCTGTTACACGCAGAAATGCTGATGAAATTGCCTATTTACCAGATATTGATTTGTTTTTTGATTTTTATACAGGTGAGCAGCTTTTTCAGCACTATGCCTCTCAATTCGAAGATTTTTCGTATGATAAGGCTTGTATTGTTGCAGAGTTTTTACAAGTTGATAAAAATGTGAAGCTACGGCAATTATCAAAGGGGAACCGTGGTCGGATGAAAATGGCCGCAACGCTTGGGCGAGAAGTACCTTTTTATTTAATGGATGAGCCATTCTCAGGTCTGGATCCAATTGTTCGTGAACAGCTCATTAAAGGGTTAATTCAATTTACAGATATTGAACACCAAACAATATTGTTATCAACGCATGAGTTATATGAGGTAGAGCCTATTCTAGATCAAATCATTTTATTGCAAAATGGTTCGATTATGGCACAAGAGGAAGTAGAGACGATTCGAGATGTTTCGAATAAGGATGCTGTGCAATGGATGAAGGCGTTTTATAAGAAAGGGTGAAATTTATGACAACACAACCAATTGTTCAATTGCAAAATTTATCAAAAACTATTCGTGGTAAGCAATTGATTCAGCAATTGAATATCGATTTATATCCAGGGCAAATCACTGGATTTTTAGGACCAAATGGCGCAGGGAAAACGACGACAATTCGTATGATGACAGGTCTTATGAATCCAACCGAAGGAAAAGTCATTATTGATGGGATTTCCTTACAGGATAATTATGAGGAAGCGATTAGTAAGGTCGGTGTAATTGTAGAAAATCCGGAAATGTATAAATTTATGACGGGCTATAAAAACCTACTGCACTTTGCGCGTATGCATAAAAACGTTACAAAAGAGCGTATTGAAGAGGTCGTTAAACAAGTTGGTCTTGAGAAACGCATTCATGAAAAGGTATCGACGTATTCGTTAGGGATGCGTCAACGTTTAGGACTTGCTCAGGCACTCCTTCATCGACCAAAATTTTTAATTTTAGATGAGCCAACAAATGGTCTAGACCCAGCAGGTATCCGCGAGTTTCGTATGTATTTGCGTAAAATTGCGGCAGAGGATGGCGTATCTGTATTTGTTTCCAGCCATTTATTATCCGAAATTGAATTAATGTGTGATCGAGTAGCGGTCATACAAAATGGAAAACTGATCGATATTCGTGATATGAACATTGAAACTTCTTCGTTTTATTATATTGAAGCTACACCAAATAATCAGGCTGCAGCTCTCCTACAAAAGCTCAATTACAATTATGATGCAGAGAATAATGGTTACGTGGTGGAAATAACGAAAGAGGCTATACCGCAACTCATCACGCAATTTGTCAATGATGGCATTCAATTATTTGCCGTACAACCGCATCAAAAAACGTTAGAGGATCAATTCTTAGAAATGACAGGAGGTGGCCAAATTGCTGAAGCTAATTCAAAATGAGTGGATGAAATTATGGCATAAAAAAGGAACTTGGGCAATGGTCGCGCTATTAATCCTCTTTATTATTGGTCCTGGTATTATGATGAAATACTATGAAACAAAAACGACAGAGGATAAAACGTGGCAGGAAACAGAACAGACGGCTATTAATGATTATAAAGAAATGTTGAAAGGTGATGATGTATCGGGAGAGAATAAACAACACTTTGAAGAGCAAATTGCTATTTCTGAGTATCGATTAGCAAATGATGTGCCTTCTCTAGAAGATGGAAGTGTAGCAAGCTTTATGTCATTTGCAAGTGGCATGCTGACTTTAGTGACATTATTTACGGTTATTACTGCAGCTAGTATTGTATCTAGTGAATTCTCTACTGGTACGATTAAAATGCTCTTAACGCGTCCGGCTTCGCGTGCAAAAATATTAACCTCAAAATTATTAACAACATTCATATTTGGGCTATTCTTAATTGTTGTTAATGTCATAGTAAGCGCTCTAGTTGGGCTAATACTATTTGGTGGTGCAACTGGTGTTGAGTTAGAAGTAGTCAACGGTCAGGTTGTTGAAAAAGCCGTATGGAATGATTTGGCATATTACTATTTGCTTTCGGGTGGAAATTTTGTCATGTCAGTATTATTTGCTTTCTTAGTGGGCTCAGTTTTCCGTTCAAGTTCTTTAGCGATTGGCTTAACGATGTTCCTATCCTTTACAGGTGGAATGATTGTGGTGTTCTTAAGTAAATTTAAAATCGTTAAATATATTTGGATAACACATTCAGATTTAACACAGTATGAAACTGGTAATTTTATAGTACCAGATATGACAATGCCATTCTCACTCACAATCCTTGCGATTTATGCTGTTCTTTTCCTTGCGATCAGCTATATGTCCTTTATGAAACGTGACGTCACAGCGTAAAGAAAAAAATGAATGAAGTGTAGCCCCATTGGTTGAAGAAAAGCTTCCAATTGGGCTACACTTTGTTTCAATGGCAATACGATGATACATCCCTATAAATAAATTATGTTTGGGTATAATTGAATAAAATCGTTGAATCCCTTCCTTCATTTCAAAAATAATGTTTATTTTTTTTACGAGTGGTAATATAATTGATAGCAACAACTTAATGAAAACGCTTTTTTTTCTATTAAGTGGTCTAGACAACTATACCAAAGGGGGATAATAATGTTAACTTTTTTACAAAAAATCGGTAAGTCGTTAATGTTTCCAATCGCTACATTACCAGCAGCCGCAATATTGTTACGCTTAGGCTCTGATGACATGCTTGGTGCAGTGTCAAATGACGTTATTAAGCATATTGCAAGTATTATGGCAGCATCTGGTGATGCGATTTTGGGTAATTTATCTATTATATTTGCGATTGGTATCGCGATGGGTCTAGCACATGATAATAGTGGTGGTGCAGCATTAGCGGGCGCCATTGCACATCTGGTGTTAGTCGCAGTATTAGGATCTGTAAATGAAGACCTGAATATGGGTGTATTCGGTGGTATTATTGCAGGTATTACAGCAGGCTTACTTTATAACAAATTCTATAATGTGAAATTTCCAGAATGGCTGTCATTCTTCGGAGGACGGCGTTTTGTGCCAATTATAACGTCCATCACTATGGCAATTTTAGCAGGTATTTTAGCTGTTATATGGGGACCAATTCAAGGTGGTATTGATTCAGTAGGGAACTGGTTAATCGGTGCTGGATCACTTGGTGTTGGGTTGTATGGCTTTTTTAATCGTCTATTAATTCCAGTCGGTCTACATCATGTTATTAATACAATCATATGGTTTGACTTTGGTGAATTTACAAATGCTGCAGGCGAACTTGTCAAAGGAGATATTCATCGATTTTTAGCAGGAGACCCATCAGCAGGACATTTCCAAGCAGGTTTCTTCCCAATCATGATGTTTGGATTACCAGCAGCGTGTCTTGCGATGTACTTTGCAGCGAAAAAGAAAAATCGTGCAGTAGTCGGTGGAATGTTCGTATCCATCGCGTTAACAGCATTTTTAACAGGTGTAACAGAGCCTATTGAATTTACATTTATGTTCTTATCACCAGTACTTTATGGGATTCATGCAGTCTTAACAGGTATTTCGCTCGCCGTTGCCTATATGATTGGATTCCGGGACGGTTTTGCTTTTTCCGCAGGTTTAATTGACTATCTTTTAAACTTTGGTTTAGCAGATAGTCCATGGCTATTACTTCCATTAGGATTAGGTTTCGGGGCAATTTACTTTGTCGTTTTCTATTTCTTAATCAAGAAGTTAGATTTAAAAACACCTGGTCGTGAAGACGAAGATGAAGAAGGGACAGATGTTACTTCAGCTGTTTCTGATGATTTAGATGTACGTGCTTTCCATACAATCGAAGCATTAGGTGGACAAGAAAATATTAAGCAAGTTGATTACTGTACAACACGTCTTCGTATGACTGTAGGTGATGCGAATCAGGTGGATGAAAAAACATTAAAACAAACGGGTGCGCGTGGTGTTATGCGTATAAGTAAGACAAATGTACAAGTAATTATCGGTACATCTGTAGAGTTTTTGGCAGAAGCCATGAAAGATCGCCTGAAAAAGGGGAATCCAGCGCCTTCAAATGTAGATGTACAAAAAGAAGCGCCTGTTGAAGAAGAAACAGTAGCAGAAAGAACAAATCCTTCCAATGATTTTGAAATGCCAATTACAGGAGATTTAATACCGTTATCTGACGTGCCAGATGAAGCATTCTCGTCAGGCATAATGGGGCCAGGTTTTGGTATTCATCCAAAGGATGGTACAGTTCATGCGCCATTTGATGGTCAAGTAGTAATGGTTTTCCCAACGAAGCATGCGATCGGCTTAAAATCTAATACAGGTGTAGAAATATTAATTCATGTCGGTTTAGATACGGTCACTCTAAATGGTGAAGGTTTTGAAGCGATGGTGACAGAAGGTCAATTAATTCAACGTGGTGATACTTTATTAAAAGTTGATTTTGAGCGTATTAAAGACAAAGTACCGTCTATCGTCACACCAGTTGTTTTCACAAGTTTAATGGGACAAGAAATTACACTAGAAAAAACTGGTTTCCAACGAGCAGGTTCTCATAACATTATTTCGATGAAGAAGTAACAAACAAGGGATGCTGTCTAAAAGGGTCCATCTAACAAAATGAACATGCTAATCGTTAATCCGCTTTATTTTCTGTGGGGAAGCATGGGTCACCTGTTGATCCCACAGAATTCTACGCGGATCGTATCGCTTCAAACATACTATTTTAGGACAGTATCTTCTATCAATCCTAGGAGATGTTTTTAATGAAATTATTAATCCGTAACATCACAGTCGTCAATGGAAATGGACGAAAGGAATGTGTCGATGTTTTCATAAAGGATGGGAAAATTGCTCTGATTGCGCAAAGAATTAACGCAGATCATGTGCAACAAATAGATGGTACAGGGAAATTTTTATTCCCTGGTTATATCGATATGCATATTCATGGCTCTGCTCAAATGGACACGATGGATGCATCGAATGAAGGTCTTCATACGATGGCGAAATCACTTGCAAAAGAAGGCACAATAGGTTTTTTAGCAACGACGATGACACAAAGCTTTCAAAATATTGAACGTGCCCTTGAAAATATTGCGCAGTTTACTTCAAATCCAGATGAAGCAGAACTTCTAGGTATTCATGTAGAAGGTCCTTTTATATCAAAAAAGCGTGTAGGTGCACAGCCGCTTGAATATGTTGTAGCTCCTGATTTCGCTGTATTTACAAAATGGCAAAACTTAAGCGGCAATAAAATTAAAGAAATTACAATGGCGCCAGAAGAACCAAATGGATTTGAGGTAGTTCAAGCAATTGCAGAAAACGGTGTGGTCGTATCAATTGGTCATTCTGATGCAACATTTGAACAAATGAAAGAAGCGGTTCAGCATGGTGCAACACAGGGCACACATTTATACAACCAAATGCGCCCATTCCATCATCGAGATCCAGGTGTTGTCGGTGGCGTATTATTATTAGAAGAAATGAAGGCAGAAATCATTGTTGATTTTATCCATATGCACAAGGATGCCGTAAGTATGGCATATCGTTTAAAAGGGGCAGATGGTATTATTTTAATTACCGATGCAATGCGAGCAAAAGGAATGCCATATGGGGATTATGACTTAGGTGGTCAAATGGTTCACGTCTCCGAAAGTGGTGCCCATTTATCAAATGGTGCTCTTGCTGGTAGTGTATTAAAAATGGACCAAGCTGTACGTAATATGCAATTCATTACGAACTGCACGTTAGAAGAACTAGTTAAAATGTCGAGTTACAATGCAGCTAAACAATTAAAACTGACTAACAAAGGACAAATCGAACAAGGATTTGATGCAGATGTTGTGATTCTGGATGAACAGTTAATGTTGCAACAAACGATTAAGGCTGGCAAGGTAATTTACGAAGCCTAAGAGGCCGCTCCTTAGTCGTGTAGTTTAAAAAATAAATAAGGGGGAATAGGAAATTGAAATTGGAACGCTTTGCTTCAAAAGAAGATTTATACGCTCGTGCAGTAGACATTATCGTGAATACTAAAAATGAAGGCGCTACAACGTTCGGTCTAGCTACAGGTGGTACAATGGAACCGTTATACAGTAAAATTTGTGAGACTGATATCGATTTCACGAATTGTATTAGCTTTAATCTAGATGAATACGTTGGACTTAGTGCTAAACATGAACAAAGTTACGCATATTATATGTACAAACATTTATTTCACAACAAACCATTTAAAGAATCTTATCTACCGAATGGTTTAGCTGATCATCCTACAGAAGAAACGGCAAACTATGAATCATTATTACAGCAGCATCCATTAGATTTTCAATTGCTTGGGATCGGACAAAACGGTCATATCGGTTTCAATGAACCAGGCACATCATTTGATTCGTTGACACATCTTGTAACGCTTGAAGAATCAACACGTCAAGCGAATGCACGTTTCTTTGATTCGATTGATGACGTTCCATCCCAAGCATTTACGATGGGAATTCAATCAATCATGCGCGCTAAGTGCATATTGTTAATCGCTGTTGGAGAAGCAAAACGTGATGTAGTAGAACGTGTGCTTGCGTCTGAATATACAGAAGCTGTACCAGCAAGTGTGTTAACCAAACATCCTAATGTCATTATATTAACAGATTTACAAAAAGAGGAGAATGAACAATGAAAACAAAACAATTTACAGTAGTAGACCCACAAGGTATTCACGCACGTCCAGCTAGCCAATTAGTAGCAGCAGCAACACCATTTGCTTCTTCTATCGAGTTACAGACAGAACAAAGAACAGCCAATTTAAAATCAATTTTAGGCGTTATGGGATTAGCCCTAAAACAAGGTTCAAAATTTACATTACACGTAGAGGGGGAGGATGAAGAACAAGCGTTTACTGCATTAACAAAATTAATTTCAGAAACGGGGCTAGCACAATGATCCAACTCAAAGGTATTGCCGCATCTGACGGCATTGCCATTGCAAAAGCATATTGTTTAGTACAACCGGATTTATCGTTTGCGAAAACAACAATTCAGGATATTGATGCAGAGCAGCAACGCTTAGTGGCCGCGCTTGAAAAAACAGCAGAAGAGTTAGCTGCTATTCAACAGCTAACACATGAAAAGTTAGGGGCGGAAGAAGCAGCCATTTTCGGTGCACATCTACTTGTCGTAAAAGATCCAGAATTAATTGGACCGATCAAACAAAAAATTGCTGAAGAAGCTGTGAATGCTGAATATGCATTGAATGAAGTTTCAACGATGTTTGTCTCAATATTTGAAGGTATGGATGACGACTATATGAGTGAGCGTGCTGCAGATATTAAAGACGTGTCAAACCGCGTTTTAGCGCATCTACTCGGTGTACATATTCCAAATCCAAGCAATATTAATGAACAGGTGATTGTTGTAGCAACTGATTTAACACCTTCTGAGACAGCACAATTGGACCGTAACTTTGTACTTGGCTTTACAACGGATATTGGTGGTCGTACATCACACTCTGCCATTATGGCACGTTCACTAGAAATTCCAGCCGTTGTAGGGACAGGTACAGCAGTTGAGTCCATTCAAGATGGTGATTTATTAATCGTGGATGGTTTAACAGGCGATGTACTTGTGAACCCAACAGAAGATGTGGTTGCAACCTATAGAAAAAAAGCGGAAGACTTTACTGCTCAACAAGCTGAATGGGCAATATTACTAAACGAAAAAACGATTTCCAAAGATGGCGTTCAAGTTGAACTAGCCGCGAACATTGGGTCACCAAATGATTTAGATGGTGTACTACGTCACGGTGGTGAAGGAATCGGTTTATATCGTACAGAATTTTTATATATGGGACGAGACAACTTACCATCGGAGGAAGAACAATTTACCGCCTATAAAACGGTATTAGAAGGAATGGAAGGTAAAGCCGTTGTCATCCGAACACTTGATATTGGTGGAGATAAAAATTTACCCTATTTACCGCTCCAAGAAGAAATGAATCCGTTCCTCGGTCATCGAGCGATTCGCCTATGTTTAGAGTATCAAGACATTTTCCGTACACAATTGCGTGCATTACTACGTGCATCCAATTACGGTAACTTAAAAATTATGTTCCCTATGATTGCGACATTGCAAGAATTCCGTGACGCGAAAGCGATTCTTTTGGAAGAAAAGGAAAACCTACTTGCAAAAGGCGTAGCTGTTAGCGGACAGATTGAAATCGGCATTATGGTTGAAATTCCATCGACGGCAGTGATGGCAGATATTTTTGCCAAAGAAGTGGACTTCTTCTCGATTGGTACAAATGATTTAATTCAATATACGATGGCAGCGGATCGTATGAACGAAAAAGTATCTTATTTATATCAACCTTATAATCCGGCTATTTTACGTTTGATTAAAATGGTTATTGATGCGGCTCACAAAGAAAAGAAATGGGCTGGTATGTGTGGTGAAATGGCAGGGGATGAATATGCTGTACCACTTTTACTTGGTTTAGGCCTAGATGAATTTTCAATGAGTGCAACATCCATTTTAAAAACACGTTCCTTAATTAAAAATTTAGCCGTAGCGGATATGCAAGCATTAGCAACAGAAGCGTTACAATTAGCAACATCCGATGAAGTGTTAGATAAAGTGAAGCAAGCAATTCACTAATTGTTTGCAAATATGAGACTAGACAAAAAGTAGTTGAAGATGGAGATCTTCAACTACTTTTTTATATGAATAATTTCCATGAAAAAGGTTCATCATCAAAAGTTGTGGATGACTTTTGTTAAAACGTATACTATGTAAATAAGTTGATTGGAGTGGAGACTGGGCGACTCCTTGGGGATTAGCGTCACAGATGAGACCCTGGAGCGAGCAACGCGAGTGAAGCGGCTCATCGGACGCCCCTAGGAAAGCGCCCAGTCGGAACGGAAATCAACCCACGTTTTGGTGATGATCCATGAAAAACTAGAGAGGTCTATTTATGGAAACAGAATGGTTACGAACTTTTATTGTTGCTGCGAAAACAGAGAATTTTCGTGAGACGGCAGAACACCGTTTTATGACACAATCAACAGTTTCTAAGCATATTCAACACCTAGAAAAATACCTACAAACAACACTTTTTGAAAGACAGGGGAAGCATGTAAAATTAAATCCTATCGGTGCTCACTTCCTTCAACACGCAGAGAAAATAATGGCAACGATTGAAGAAGGTTTACAAAATACAGTTTCCTTCATGAATGGTTTCACGTCCCAGTTAACAATTGCTGTTGCACCACAAATTGCCAATTCTACATTACCAGTCATCATTCATGCATTTCAGCAGCAAAAACCTTCCATTCAAATAACGATTGAACTGTTAAAGTCCAATGAAATCGGGGAAGCGGTATATACAGGTAAAGTAGATATCGGTTTATCAAAATTGACAACAACGCGTGATCTTCACACAGCTCTTCTCGCACAGGAACCACTGCAATTGATTGCTCCGATATCAAAAAAGGCGATAGATGCACGGACTCTTTTACAGCAGGAAACTATTTTAACTTCTTTCAGTGGATGTCCAAACATCCACTGAAAGAAGTTAAAGCCTCCGGCGGATGTCACGGAATCGGAAAGGAGTTCTTTGTGCAAAAGCACAAAGCCGATTCCGGACGCAATTATGCCGAGGCATAATTGATCGCATGAATATGCACCTTACTGGCAGGACATACAACAGGTATTACAGCAATTTCCAAGCTATAAAAGCATGAATATTAATCAAACAGAGGTTATTAAAAACTTTGTTAAGCAAGGATTAGGAATTGCTTTTTTACCAAAGAGTGTAATTGAGGCTGAATCTCACCAGCAATTACTTCAAAGTTATTCGTTAAAGGAATGTTCCCATATCGTTTCGAGTACCTATTTTTTAACGAAATATGTATCAGCGGATATTGAGGCGTTCTTAGCAGTTTGTCATCTGATATACAAAGATGCAGTTGGTAGGTAAATAGTGGACTGAAAAACGTTAAATGAAAATAATGTTAGGTCGTTAAAGGCCTCTTAGATTGAGTAATTGTATGAATGAAACACTTTTACTGTTTATATCGTTTATAATATTCTTGAATTTTTTATACAAAGTTGGTGTAATTGGAAAATGATAGTATTAATCGTCGATGATGAAGAAAAGATTACAGAGGTATTGGCATCTTATTTTGAAAATAACGGAGATCATACATATATTGCACATACAGGAGAATCCGCAATCCAAGTGATTGATCAAGTACCTCTTGATATAATTATTTTAGATTTAATGTTGCCGGATATGGCTGGAGAAGATATTTGCCAATATGTAAAATCAAATTATGATATTCCTGTGATTATGCTTACAGCAAAAATCTCTATTGATGATAAGGTAATTGGATTTGAAATGGGTGCAGATGACTATGTAGTTAAACCATTTCATCCTAAAGAAATATTAATAAGAGCAGAAAGGTTGTTACCCAGTTCACATAAAAAGCAAATTATTATTTTTGGACAGTTGGAATTCCATAAAGATGAGAGAAAAGTATTAGTAAATCATCAAAGTATTCAGCTCACGCCACATGAATTCAGCATTTTACTATTACTAGCTGAAAATCCTAAAAAAGTTTTTAGCAGGGATGATATTGTTCAAAAAATATATAGTTTTGATTCGAATATAAATCCTCGTATTGTGGATCAACATATTAAAAATATTCGTAAAAAAATGAAGGAAGAGTACATCCAAACTGTCTTTAGTTTGGGATACAAAATAAATGAAAAGGTTTTAAATCAATGAAATTTCATATAAAAATTGCCTTAATTATAGCTGTCTTTTCTACAAGCATACTCTTATTCATCACAGGGATATTACTTTATAAAGGTCATGAACATTTGATGATGCTCCAAATTCCAGATTCTAAGGAATTAATTCACCATTTTGATATGGCATTAAGGGAAACGGCAATGTGGTCATTAGGACTTTTGCTTATTTTTATACTGATTTCTAGTTTGTTAATTGCAAAAACATTAACGAAACCTATCCAAGAACTGAATCACTTTGCGTTAAGACTAGTACGTGGAGACCGTCACTTAAATATAAGCTACACCATTAATGATCAAATTGGTCAATTAGGTAAATCACTGATGAAACTAGATGAAACATTAAACGTTTATGAACTCCGTCGTAAAGAAATGACACATGATCTTGCACATGAAATTCGTAATCCATTAGCCTCAATAAAAAGCTATTTAAGTGCATTTGAAGATGGGATTTGGACAGCTACTCCTGATCGTTTGAAAGCATGTGTGGAGGAAATTGATAGGCTAATTCTTCTTGTTGGAGAATTAGATACCTTAAATGATATTAATAATCCTACATTTAAGGTCATAATGAAAGAGCAACCGATTGCTAATGTAATCGAAAAGTCTGTTATTGCGTTGGCAAGTGAATTACTTGAAAAAGAAATACAGGTAGAGTTGGATTTAGACAAAACAATCAATGCAAAGGTAGATGCCTTGAGATTGAATCAAATTCTACACAATATTATAAAAAATGCAATGTACCATGTTCAAAAAGATGGCATGATATTAATCAAATTATTTAAAGAAAGTGACGATTATATAATACTTGTACATGATAATGGAATTGGTATGGATGAAGAAATAAGTCAAAAAATCTTTGAACGAAATTACCGAGTGGAAAATCGATATACTGGCAACGGTATTGGTATGACAATTACCAAAAAACTAGTGGAAGCACATAACGGTACAATTTCCGTCAAAAGTGAGAAAAATATAGGAACAACATTTTGTATACAAATGCCGTTTTCTACATAATTCCTACACAACTGTTCTTTATACTTTAGGTGAAAGGAATGGTTGATATGAGGAAAATAGCATTAGCAGCAAGTATTATTGCGAGTTTGGGCATACTTGGGGCTTGTAGCCAAGGAAATAGTAACGATATGAAGGATATGGATCATTCCTCTATGAAGATGGATGGTATGGAACACTCTTCAAAAGATATGAAAGACATGGATCATGACAAGATGAAGGGTCATGAGAGTCACAGTAATGTGGTAAGTTTAAACAATTCGACAGGAGTAAATGAAGTAAAAGTCCCTGCTGAACTTAAACGTAATAATAAGGATGAAGTTGTATACACAGTTAGGGCACAAAAAGGAAAAACAGAAATATTTGATGGTTTTCAAACAAATACGTATGGGTATAATGGATCGTTTCTCGGCCCGATGATTCGTCTTGAAAAAGGTGAAATCGTAAAGATTAGAACTATCAATGAACTTGATGAGAATACAACTTTTCATTGGCATGGACTAGAAGTGTCAGGGGAAGAAGATGGTGGGCCAGAAAGCATTCTTAAACCAGAAGAAGAAAAAACCATTGAATTTACGGTGAATCAGGAAGCAGCAACGCTATGGTTCCATCCCCATCCACATGGAAAAACGGCTGAACAGGTATATAACGGGCTGGCAGGCTTGGTTTATATTGAAGATGAACATTCAAAAAGTCTTGGATTGCCAAATGATTATGGGAAGAACGATTTCCCCTTGATTTTCCAAGATAGAACATTTGATGATAAGAAGCAATTGAATTATAGCGCTGCAATGAACACAGACGGAACGATTGGAGATACATTATTAATTAATGGAACGCTCAATCCTAAATTGACTGTAAACAAAGAGAAAGTGCGTCTTCGTTTATTAAATGGATCTAATGCGAGAAATTATACCTTTAAATTGAATACAGGGGATTCATTTTTTCAAATCGCAACAGATGGTGGTTTCTTGAATGAACCGGTATCTTTAAAAGAGATTACACTAACGCCATCCGAAAGGGCAGAAATCGTAGTTGACTTTTCAAAAATGAAGGATGTTAATGACCTAGCTTTAATAAATGAGGATGGAACTGTCCTTTTACCATTTGTAGTTACTGATCAAAGTGGAAAGACGAGTATGCTCCCTAAAAAATTAAATGATCTATCATTAGAAGGTAAAGAAGTGGATCTACCTGTTACAAAAAAAGTGGAACTCTTTGGAATGATGGACATGGTCACGATAAACGGAAAGAAATTTGATCCGGAAAGAATTGATTTTACCCAAAAACAAGGGGTTACCGAGGTATGGGAAATTTATAATAAACCGGATATGATGGGCGGTATGATTCATCCGTTCCATATTCATGGAGCACAATTTAAAGTACTCTCTCGTGATAAGAAAAAGCCACCTGAAAATGAACAAGGATGGAAGGACAGTATCTCCGTAAAACCAGATGAGACAGTTAAAATAGCTGTACAATTTAAGCATAAGGGTGTCTACATGTTCCATTGTCATATTCTAGAGCATGAGGATAATGGAATGATGGGTCAAATTAAGGTGGATTAATACTTAATTGTGGTTAAAATGAAGTTTGATTAAAATCCTGTGTTAATTTTTTGATACAGGATTTTTCTTTTATGTTCTTGTGAATGATTTTAATGAATAGCTATTTTTTTAACGAAATATTGCACAGCTGATATCGAGGTGTTCTTAGCAGTTTGCCATCTGATATACAAAGACGTAGTAGTTGGTACTAAATCTGTGACTTACTATAAAAAATAGAAGGTGTTTCTAGATGTATAGTTTATTGTCGAAAATAAGCCAAATCATTAGTGGACCTATTACAGTATTTTTAAATTCCTATGAACATTCCCCATTCATTATTGCGATTCTTCTTGGATTAGTAGGCGCTTTAGCTCCTTGTCAATTAACGGGGAATATGAGTGCTATCACTTTTTATGGGAATCGAACATTGCAAATGAAAAACAATTGGCAAGAAATTGTTTTTTTTATACTTGGGAAAGTCGTCGTATTTAGTTTAATAGGTTTCTTCGTCTGGGTTTTCGGTCAGTCCTTTGAAACTGAGATGACTAAGTATTTTCCTATTTTTCGTAAAGCGATTGGTCCGATCATGCTCATAACAGGACTCGTGCTAATTGGAATTTTAAAATTGAAATTTCTAAATCGAATTCCTAAGTACATTCCGGCAGTTTTAAAAGAGGGGAAATTGGGCTCCTTTCTGATGGGGGCTAGTTTTTCAATAGCCTTTTGCCCTACGATGTTTGTGCTATTTTTCGTGTGGTTAATGCCAACAGTCGTAACCTCTTCGTATGGGGTAGTTTTGCCTGCCATTTTTGGTATCGCAACCTCTGTGCCACTACTAGTGATGCTGGGGCTTATTCATTTTTTTGACGCAAAAAGATTCATTATGCGTACAAGCATGAAAATGGGACGAGTGATTCAAATTGTAGCGGGTGTTATTCTGATTTTTATAGGCGTTACGGATACGATTACATACTGGGGATTGTATTAAGAGTCTTTAAACACCGAAATTGGAGTTGCGTTCCGTATTTTATCTAAAGGAGGGAATATATGGTTGAACAATTATTGGATGAAATACCTTTTCTAAAAGACTATCGAGAGTTGAAGAGAATTAATAAGGGGCTTTCTTCAGATGAAAAGTATTTCATTTCTCTTAAAAATAGCAATGAAAAATATATGATAAGATTTTTTCCAATTAGTCAATTTGAAGATAAAGAAAAGGAATTTGCACTATTAAAAACAATTGAGACTTATACAACTAAAGCAATAAAAGCGATTGAGATTGGGAAAATTCAAGGTCATGGTTATATGGTAACCACGTATATGGATGGAAATGATGTTGAAGATGAATTGTTAGTATTAACAGAAAAAGAACAATATCAATTAGGGTTTGAAGCAGGGCAAGAGCTTTTGAACCTACATAAGATACGAGCACCAAAACATATAGAATCATGGTATGAACGAAAAAGTTTAAAGCATAAACAATATGTAGATGCATATCTAGCATGCCCAATAAAAGTTGATCAGGATGAAAAAATTCTACAATTTATAGACAATCATATGTCGTTGATGGAGAATCGACCCAATATATTTCAACATGATGACTATCAGCCAAGTAATTTAATTGCACAAGAAGGGGAATTCAAAGGAATTATTGATTTTGGGAGATATGATTGGGGTGATCCGATTCATGAATTCTTGAAAATCGGTATTTTTACACGAAATATTAGCGTACCTTTTTCCATTGGTCAAATAAAAGGTTATTTTAATGGTGAAGAACCAAGTGATGAATTTTGGACTTTGTATAGTCTATATTTAGCCATGTGTGTATTTTCAACAGTTGTATGGACATTAAAAACAATACCAGAAGATATGGATAATATGCGAAATAAAATTAGTATCTTCCTAGATGATCATCAGGATTTTAACAATGTAAAACCATGTTGGTATAAATAAAAAACAAATAGCATAAATTGCCTACTAAAATTAATAAAGACTTTAACATATCTAGAAAGTGTTACAAGAAAGGGTAGTGTAGTAAAAACATAATAGCAATATCTACTTTCAATATTTCGCCTTTCTCCTGTTAAAATAAACAACCGCTTATAAATGGTTGCACAGGAGAAAAGCGAAATTTTTTGATTTCATTAATGGTAATGTCCTTTTATGTATAATAGAGCAGATAATGCAATTTTTAAAACATATATAGAAAGAGTGAAAAAAATGATAGGTGCAACATTATTATTTATCCTCGCAGGAATTGGCGAAATTGGGGGCGGCTATTTAATTTGGCTTTGGTTAAGAGAAGGTAAACCATTTTATTGGGGAATTATAGGTGGGATTGCGTTAGCTTTATATGGAGTTGTCGCAACTTTTCAGACCTTCCCAACCTTTGGAAGAGTCTATGCTGCCTATGGAGGTGTCTTTATTGTCCTTTCCATTTTGTGGGGCTGGGGAATAGACGGAGAAAAACCAGACATCTTGGATTGGGTTGGAGCAGGTATTTGTTTGGTTGGTGTGATGGTGATTTTATTACCTCGTTCATGATAGGGAGAATGGGACCTTCTAATATTTTTATGAGCCTTCACAATTTGAGTAAAATCATCATTGTGAAGGATTTTTTTAAAAAAATAAAATTATTTGTAACGAATCTTCTTTAAAATCTATATATAAGTATCCACCGTTAAAAAGCTAGAGAGAGGAGGGAGGAAAGTGGAGGATTTAAGTGGAATTTACAAATCTTATGCAGATGAAGTAAAACGGTTTCTTATTTGTTTAACAACGAATGTCGATTTAGCTGAAGAACTAACGCAAGAAACCTTTTATCAAGCTGTGAAGTCAATTGACCGATACAACGGTGAATGTAAGATGTCTGTTTGGTTATGCCAAATTGCAAAGCATACATACTATAACCATTTAAAAAAGGAAAAACGTTATAGCCATAGTAGTGTAGAACAAATGATGGAAATGGGGTTGGATGTTCCATCAAATGCAGAATTACCAGAAGTGGAGCTTGCAAGACGTAATACATTTATTTCATTACATAGAGAAATTCATCTATTAAAAGAACCGTATCGTGAAATATTTTTGCTTAGAACTTCCGTCCATCTTAGTTTCAAGGAGATCGGAGAGATATTCGATAAAAGTGAGAACTGGGCAAGGGTAACCTTTTATCGAGCTAAATTAAAATTGGTAGAAAGGATCCAAGGTGATCAGGATGAACTGTAATATAATAAAGGATTTATTCCCCTCATATATTGATGGTATTTGTAGTGAAGATACGTCTAGCGTTGTCGAGGAACATTTACATCATTGTGAAGAGTGTCGATTGTATTTAGAAATGATGGAGCAGCCAACAAATAATATGTTGCCAGAAGAAGTCATGGTAGCAAAGGCGCCTTTTAAAAGAATTAATAAAAAGCGTCGTATTCAAGTTTTTATGTCCATTTTGCTTACCTTTATGCTCACAATTATAGGCTATCAAGTTGTTCAAAATGTGGGAGTTGTGCATAATTTCTTTTTTCCAATGAATATGACTACTGTAACTGTAACAGATGATAAGGAAGAGTGGCATGCAGTCTATTTCGACAATCAAGAGTATTTTAAGTTTGATAGTGTTTTTTGGAACAAGGAAATCGTCAATGGTACGGATCATGACGGTGAAGGTGAAGTACTTCTAAGAATTAAAGATGCAAATGGTCATGTAATAGTAGATGAGTTTCATATATCGCCCGGGAAAAGCAAGAAATTGGAGGGATTAAAGAAGAACGTAAACTATTATCTTGAGATTAAAGCTAAAAAAGGTCAGTTTTTCATTAATGTAGTATAAAATTAAAATTATTAGAGGATTTATAAAATTTGAACCGAATATCTTAAAGTAATGCAGAAAAAGTTTGGGGGTCGCAATTTTGCTACTTTATTTTTGATATCTATCATCCACCTAAAAATTTCAAAATAATTTAGGAGCTGATATATGATGATATACAAAAATGGTCTTGATGGAATTTCTGAGGATAGGTTGAATGGCTTTTTTGTGGATTGGCCGAATCCACCAAACCCACAAACTCACTTAAAGCTGCTAAAAAACAGTAGTAAAATAGTCATTGCTTTAGACGAACATACGAATCATGTAGTTGGATTTATAACAGCGATTAGCGATGGGGTTCTATCTGCCTACATTCCGTTCCTGGAAGTTTTGCCGGAGTATAAAAACAAAGGTATTGGCAAGGAATTAGTTAAACAAATGTTAAAGGAACTTAATGATATCTATATGGTTGATTTGTGTTGTGACGATGACTTAGTTCCTTATTATGAGAAGCTTGGCATGTTCAAATCAAACGGTATGCTCGTTAGGAATTACGAAATGCAGTCGGGTAGTTCAAACAAATAAATAGATAGAAAAACGCTTGGATATTTTCCAAGCGTTTTTTTATGCGCTAAATGATACGCCAATGTTTACTGCGATTTCATTTGTGAAAAGGTCTGCTTATTACAGTTGTATGAATGTTATTTTTTATAGCAACAAAACGTAATCTGCAATAATCAGCAACCCATTGATGATCCTGATAAAACATTGGCTTTAATAATTGTTCGCATTTTGAATAAATCTGTTCTTTTTCAGTGTCTGATAAATGCTGGAGCAAATTATTACTGAACATTACTAGCCAATTTCGTAGCCCATCCTCGCCCTGAAGCGGTGTAGGGCGTTCATATAGTGAAATCATTTCAACTGTAAATCCAGCAGCTTCTAACTTCGACTGGTATTCTTCTAAAGTCGGAAAATACCACGGAAAATCTTCCTCAATATAAGGTAGTTTAAAGTCCTCCATACTTTTTTGAAGTGCCCAAACAATAGAAGCGATATTACCATGCCCGCCCATTTCAGCGACGAAACGGCCACCTTGTTTAAGTGCACTGTAAATGTTTTTGATGACTGCATCCGGCTGTTTCATCCAATGTAATGCAGCATTTGAAAAGACAGCCTCAAATTGATTGGTTATGTGAAGTGCTGTAGCATCCATTGTGTGAAATGTAATGTCTGGGTATTTTTGCTGTGCAGCGATAATCATATCATGGGAGGCATCAATCCCTTGAATATGGGCGCCATGAGTAGCAATTTCATGGGCTAAATCACCTGTACCACATCCGACATCTAAAATTCTTTCATTTTTTTGTGGGGCAAGCAAATCCACTAAGCTTCCTCCAAATTTTGAAACAAAGTCATGCTTTTGATCATATAAATTGGCATTCCATGTTGTCATTGTCCCTCATCTCCTTTGTTTGAGCTTACCAGAGAGTTTAATTGAACAGAAATGCGTAAAATGATCAGTTTTGATTCCACATTGGAATATAAGGGGGACCAGTTTAGTAGTAGTTTCGGTGAACCGTTTATTTCATTTTTATAAATTAAAGATTTTCTTTTGACAACAATAGAAAATCTCTAGTAAACAAAGCGCCTTGACTTTATGATTACGAAAGAGCAGCTTCTAACTGTTCATAAATAGTATTTTCACTATATCCTATCCGACCTTGCGAACAAATGAATTATTTCGTTAGGTCTTTTTGGCGTGCGTGAATTTGTTTGCTTTGAAGGGGTACCCGTCCCAGCTAATCAAAAAAATATCACGCTCATGTAATGGTGATAAGCCAATATTATTCAAAGTTTTATGTAGTACTTTGTATTGTGTTACTAAGGTATTGTTGTTTTTTTGTCAACATTTTTCGGATAAATACGCACCATTTGTCAACACGAATAATATGCTATAAAAAAAATAAGGGATGTGGTTGAGTGAATTGGTTAATGATTGTGGCTTTTACTTTTTCATCCAGTATTGATAATTTGGGTGTCGGACTTTCTTACGGGATTCGGAAGATAAACGTTAGATTTGATAAAAATATTTTAATCTCGATCATTTGTTTTCTAATGAGTATGGGGGGCATTACATTTGGCGTTTGGCTTTCTAAAATTCTTCCAGGTATGCTTCCTGTAATTATTGGAGCGTTATTATTATTTATCATCGGGATTCGGATTATTCTTTTGGCTAAACCACGGAAAGAAGAGTCTTCAATAGTGGGTAGTAACAATGAAATACAGTCCAATAATGTTCAAGATATTTTAAAAAATCCTGAGGAAGCTCATTTCAATAAGTCTGGAGAAATTGGATGGGGAGAAGCTGTACTTCTCGGCATAGCCTTATCGGCGAATGCACTTACGAATGGGGTAGGTGCAGGTTTACTTGGTCTTTCACCGCTTGTCATCTCAATCACTGCTGCAATTGGGAGTTTTATTACGGTTTGGTTAGGGGTTAAGTTAGGAAGTAAAGTAGCAGATGTTCGAATTGGTTCATTTACTTTAGGGCAATTTGGAACAATTATTAGTGGAGTCATTTTATTAATAGTCGCTGTTGGAGCTTTCTTTTAACTTCTTTCAGCGGAATCAGGAAGGATCCGTACGCAATTATGCTAAGGCATAATAGATCTAAGTGTTGACAAAATGTCAACGTAATTATACACTTCTTGAGAATGATATTTTCATATTAGACGGCTGCGTGAAGTTATGTTAGTCATTGTAAGAAGGGAGAATCGAAAATGGCTGAACAGAGAAACAGTAGTACTCTTGGTTTATTGCTGAGAGAGTTGTTGAAAGAACGTTCATTATCTATGCGGAAGTTTAGTGAACTCACTGGAATCGACACAGCTACGATCTCACGGATAATAAATGGAAAAAGAAAGGCGACACCACAACATTTAGAAAATTTTGCTGACTGCCTTGGTGTTCCGTTAATCACTCTTTTTGAAGCAGCAGGATACCCAATTGAACCGAGACAAGAAGAGCCAGAAACAGAACCAGATTCAGATATCCATACGTCTGTTGACTCAATACAAGCTTTTCTTAAGTCTTCAAATGTTTACGATGATGAATTTTCGGTGGCAAATGTTGAACAGAAATTAGAAAGCTATGGACTCTATGCGCAAACAGAAGAAGGTAAAAATTCGATACTTAAGGATTTTGATGAAAAAATCAAGAGTGTAGGAAGCATAGGTCCGTTTATAAGCAAATTAAAAGAGTTATACGAGAAATTCTCATCGGGGAAGGGCACAATTTTTGAACTAACCATAATTGGAAGTACTTTATTATATTTTATAATCCCTGTAGATGTTATACCGGATTATTTATTTCCGATTGGTTATTTAGACGATGCAATAGCTGTACAACTCACTACAAAGGCATTATTAAAAAAATAACTTAGACTTAAGTGATAGGTGGATTTATATATGAAAAAAAGCAAAAAAAGCCGTAAATGGCTAAGGAATTTGTTCTTAGCATTTGCATTAGTAATCGTAGCAGGGCTTATTTATTCGGTTTATCAATACAAAAGTGGATTGGCTATGGCAGACGATGGTCTTTATAAAGATGACCAAAAGGCATATGACCCATTTGAAGGTGCAGATGTGCAATTTGGTCAGATTAATGTGCTATTACTGGGAAGTGACGCTAGGGATGAGGATGGTAGATCAGATTCGTTAATGATTGCACACTATGATCAAACGACGAATGATGTAAAACTTATTTCTATTATGAGGGATACGTATGTCGACATACCAGGGCACGGAATGAATAAAATAAATGCTGCTTTTGCTTTTGGAGGTCCTGAACTTGTAAGGAAAACAATTAAGCAAAATTTTGATATTGATGTTAATTACTACGCTATCGCGGATTTTAAAGGATTCCCTAAAATTATTGACCTTTTAGCACCTGATGGAATTGAGGTTGATATTCCTTATGAAATGTCCTATGGAATTGATATGACCTTACATCCTGGAAAACAAACTTTACATGGTGACGGCTTATTAGGCTATGTACGATTCCGCCACGATCGTTTAAGTGATTTTGGACGAGTGGAACGCCAACAAGAGGTTTTAACGAAGGTGAAAGAACAAATCGGTGTTTCAAGCTTAATGAATTTGCCAAAATTACTTGGTGTTGCAGATTCATATTTTGATACAAATGTTGATAATAAAACAATCCTTACCATTGGAAAAGGGATTGTAAATGGAAAATCTAGTATGGACACTTTACGAATTCCTATTGCAAATTCTTATGAAGATAAACGTACGAATGTAGGAGATGTTTTAGATATTAACTTAGATAAGAACAAACATGCGTTAGAAGAGTTTTTATCATCAAAGGATAATGAAGACTAAAACAGATTAAATTTCATCTAAGAAGACAGGTTAATAAACAATAAAATAAGAGTATGTTTTGAACAATTATTTCAAAATATACTCTTATTTTTATATTAATTGATGAGATCAATCACTTTTGCTACCAAAATCCTTTCATTTTTTTGTGCAAGTAAATCCACTAAGGTTCCTCCAAATTTTGAAACAAAGTCATGTTTTTGATCATATAAAAAGGAAAGACGTCAATTTAGCATTAGTTTCGGTGAACTTTATCATAAGTAAGTGAGGTTTTTTGAAAATAGATACAGCACCTCCCACATTCCATATGATGTAGGAGGTGCTGTTTTAATTGGATGAACATTTGTTGTATGAAGGCTTGTTTTTGCTTACTTAATAATTCATACTTCAAATTTTCTTTTAGTATATTTTTTTTAAGCTCATTTATAAAACTTGAGATCTTTAGTTGTTCTTCGAAACAAGGGAATTCAGATTCGAACTCAATAAATTTTGAAAAATACATATAGGTTCTTGATCCACCTTGTTGTTGAAATAAGCCATATTGTAGCTTCCTTTAAATAAAGAGAAAATTAATAAATATGAAGTTGTAGCTGTTATCGAATTAAAAATTGATCCAGGCTATATTGATATCTCTGAAACTGAAAAATTCCTTCGAGGGACTAAATGATAATATAAAAAAGAATGAGGAATTTTCATTTTAAATAAATATATTTTAATGAATCTGATGAAGATACCTATTATCTAAAGAATGTTCTTCGGGTTAATGCAAAAAAGACAGTGAAAAGTCTAATTTTATCAACAGAAGCAAACCATTCAGATAGAAAAAGTAACATAATTAGTATTTGTAAAAATGAAGCGGTTGAATTTATTTCGTTAACCGATTCGTTTAAACATATAAGAGAATACAAACTATCAGACTTAAATTGTGCTGAGAACCTCATATAGATTCATTAAGGGCTAAATGTGATAATGTATATACATAAAATAAATTTGATAAATGAGGGATAATCATGTCAGTTGTGAACCTGTTAGCTTCTCAACTAAGTCGAAATGATGAAGTGCCAAATATTGAGCTGGCACATAAATTAGCTAATGAAGAAAATTATACGGGCATAGAAGAAATAATTGAAAACCTAACTTGCAAAGATAAAAAGATTCAATACGATTGTATTAAAGTAGCGTACGAAATTGGGCAAGTTAAACCAGAACTCATAAGTAAGTATGTCCTGACTTTTATAGAGTTGTTAAAAAGCCGTAATAATCGTTTGGTCTGGGGCGGAATGACGGCATTAGCAACGATTGCCGAGGGAGCATCAGCAACCATTATGGCTCATCTTGACATATTAAAAAGTGCTATGAAAGTTGGTTCAGTTATTACAATTGATAAAGGTGTCCTAACTCTTGCGAAGCTAGCAGCCGTCAGTAAGGAAAACAATGATGTGATTTTTCCAATATTACTCCATCACCTTGAGAATTGCAGACCAAAGGAAATTCCTCAACACTCAGAAAGTACGCTTTTAGCCGTAACAGATGAAAATAAAGAGGAATTATTAAGTGTGTTACGAAAAAGAGAAAAATACCTAACAGCACCACAATTAAAAAGAGTCAAAAAGATTTATAAAACATTAGAAGATTAATAAAGGTAATAGTATGAAAGAATTTAAAAAATGCCAAAGCTGTGCCATGCCATTAAAAAAATTGAAGATCGTGGTACAGAGCTAAATAATTCGGGGGTAAATGTATGTCAATTGATTTAAGTGCGTTAAATTATCTTGCTATTCTTATTGGTGGAATCTTGTATATGATTTATGGAGCGATCTATTATTCCATATTAGTAGGGAAGGAAAATCAAAGCAAAGGTGCGTTAAAATATGTGATTTCAGTAATCGTTGCCTTTATTAGTTCCATTTTTATTGCAATTCTCGTTCAAGCGACTAGTTCAAATAGTTTGTTAGAAGGTGCTGCTGTAGGAGGTATTATTGGTATTCTTATTTCAATTGTTTATTTGAAAAATACTTTATTTGGACTCGTAAATAAGAGAAATTTTTTAATTGCAATTGGTGACCATCTTATCATTTTTACCTTACTAGGAGCACTCCATGGTCTTTTGGTCTAATCGTATCGATCTTATAGATTGAAACGAGTAAAAAGAAGGATCTCTCATACATATGGGGATCCATTTTTTATTCTTCATTTAGATGCGCTACGGTGAACCGTATCATAAATAAGTGCGTTTTTTTCACATAAGTCATCAAGAACAGTTATTATTAATGTTTTTGATGGCTTATTTCATTTCTTTGTTAAGAAGGTTAGCTTGATTTAACTAAGTAACTTTATATAGAAGGGAAAGTTATTTTGCGCCTGCGTTTGTATATTTAAATGAAGATACAGAGAGAATTTGTTTAAATGATAAACACTTAAAAAGAAGAATTTTATTGATTGGTATAAAAACACAATAAAAGGAGGTATTCCTAAATTTAATATTAGGATGCCTCCGTTGGCTTTTTATAAGTGCTTAACTTTACTTTTCTACCTTTCGATATTCCGTATGTTCACCTTCATATTCGATAAGGCCTAAATGATCGCAAGAGCCGTACATATTTTCAACATGGATTTCATCAGAATATTTAACTAAATCAAATGAGCAGCCATTTAACTCATATGATGCCACATCATCAGAAATTAGCTGTACATCACGTGTTGTATATACCATATGCCATGGCATTTGGTAACCGTATAATTTTCCATTTGTAGGGTCATAGCGATAGCCATTAATAGATGTAAATGTAATTTTTGTCGGTGTCACTTTATCAATACGTAGTGATGTTATTACACCTGATCCTGTATACCCTGAATTATAGTAATAGCCTAACCAATGTGAGCGCTCTACTTGCGAAGATCCTTTGGCATAAATTGATACTTCATTTAAATCTTGATTCCAAGAAACTGTCGCCCCTAATGCTTCACTAATAAAGCGTAATGGCACTAATGTTGTCCCTGATTCTATAATCGGTGCTACTGACACAGCTAATGCGTTGCCGTTAATTTTTGCTTTTTTTGAACCGACCATTAGCCAAACTGTTTTCGTGCTATTTTTCGCTGTAATCGTTTTATCTTTCGCATTCCAGCTCACTGTTGCACCTAATGTTTCAAATACGCCTCGTAGTGGTACTAGCGTTACGCCATTATGAATAATTGCATCACTGTGATAGCTTTGTGTTTGTTCGTTTGCTACATATACGTCTATGCCAGAGTAGGCAGAAGCATTATGTGCTTGTAAACTAAATGTAACGACGCATGTCATGGCAATAATAAAATATTTAAAAATCTTATTCATAGTATTCTCTCCTTCTAATAACTTACTGATTGAATAATTTTATTGCTAGTTAATTCTTTTTCTGATCTAATTTTTATGACTTCAAAATTTTCCGTATTTACACATTTCTACTTTAATAAACAATATTATACTAGTATAAAACAAAGAGGAAGGAAAATCACCCATTTTTTTAATAGATTTTTACTAGTTTTATTATATGCGTATTAGGAGTAAAGGTTTAGGTTGGACTATTAAGTTAATTTACATAATGGTGGCATTCCTAACATCCCAAAGGGGCTATCCACCAGTTTGACTGAATATTTTTAACTAATCCCAACTCTTGGCAAACCCCTACTACTTGTAGTCGGGGTTTGTGGTGGTTGGACCAATTTTGGGCTCATTACGGAGAACCGTATCATAAATAAGTGAGGTTATTTCGATTACCTCAGTCTGAGAGTTAAACATTTTAATTTTGAAATGTAAAGGGTGCTAACATAGAGTAACGCTGTGTGTTGGCATCCCTTTTTGTGTATTTATTCTTTTGATTTGGGTGGTAGTTACTGTTTTTTCAGTAAAACAAGTACCCTTTTCAAAAAACACAATTATTAAAATTATTATTTAAGTTTTATTATATTCATGTATAATATGCTGATGTATATGAAAGGAGGAATAAAAATGGTTTTTTGTGTTCACTGTGGTCATCAAAATGCAGAGAAAACTAAGTTCTGTGAGAACTGTGGTAAACCTATTAATTCGGTAATGGAAACAAAATTTGAATCGAATAATTCCGTAGGTCCTCAGCATTCTAAACAAAATGCAAAAAAGAAGCCTATGTCGAAGAAGAGCAAGTTTACAATCATAGGTATTGCAGTAATGATCGGGTTAGTTGTGATCGCAAATATTGCTATTACGAAAATGTTAGATCCGATGAAACAGATTGAAGCGATGGATTCCGCATTGAAACAAGAAGATTATCAAGCGTTTTTAGAAGAATTCCAAATTCCTGAAAAATCGATTTATGATGCTGAAAGTTTTTCTTTGTATGTAAAGGAAAATGGGTGGAGCGCAATTCGTGATAATTTAATAAAGGAAGTAAATTCTTTAGAAAATGGTGAATTTGCAGATCCCATTAGTGATAGTCATGGTACAGATTTGATAACGGTTCTACAAAAGAAAGTCTTGTTTGGGTTATTTAAAAAGGTAGAATTCAATTTGGTTCCAACAGAAGTCTACACTGAAGCGCCATTTAAGGATATGGAAATTATCATTAATAATCATAAAATTAAAACGGATAACGAAGGCACACAATTATTGGGGCAGTATTTACCTGGTGTTTATGCCTGGAGTTATACGTATGATGGTCAGTGGGCTAACTTGAAGAATAGCGGTGAACTGGCAATCATAGGCAATGGATCAAATAAGCTGGAAATTGATCTTGATTGGAATATGACATCTTTAGAATTAGATTCTGACATAGAAGACGCAATCGTTTATGTGAATGGGAAATCCACTAAATTGACTGTTTCAGAAATAGGGAAAATGTATCCTCTTCCAACTGACGATAGTATAAAGATTTATGCGGTTACTAAAAACTCAAAAGGTCAAGAGGTTCAATCAAATAGCATTACTTCAGATGCCCGATATGCTTACTTTGAATTTCCAGAAGATACAACACAAGTAAATCAAACTACTATTGAAGAAGAACAAGAAAAAGTTACAAATGGAAGTCAAAAAGATGAGTACATACAGAAGCTAGATTCGATTGATGCTGGTTTAGCAGATA